>JBAYZR010000136.1:0-8876 GCA_041672425.1 Pedobacter sp.
GATCTACACTATTCAATGACTGCTTGAGCGCTGCAATAGACGTAGGCCGACCGTCCAGAAATAGCGTTCCGTCTTTGCTGATCTCGATAGTATGTCCCTGAATTGCGGCTTTTCCACCCTGAGACGCCTTGGGAAGCTGTAGGGGAATAGCGCCCTGAGCGATAAAGGTCGAGGTGGTCAGGACGATGGTCAACAGCACCAGCATGATGTCGATGAACGGTATCACATTGATGACGCTAATCTCTTTTTCGTCCATATTGTACCTCCCAGGTCAGCATGGTTTCCTTGGCCTGACGGACAAGGAAGTTATAGATTGTCACCGCAGGTATGGCCACCACCAGCCCGATGGCGGTGGCCTTGAGCGCCAAGGCCAGTCCGATCATGATTTTAGCCGCATCGACAAACCCTTGCTGTCCCATGGTGGAAAAGGTCAGCATTATGCCGAGCACTGTTCCCAAAAGCCCGATATAGGGGGCATTGCTACCAACCGTGGCGATAATGTGCAGCTTGCGGGTCAGGGCAAGCTCCAACTCCTTCTTGTCTTTGAACCCTGAAATATCCAGCTTGCGGTAGAACGATTTCCGCTCCAGCGCAACACCAACCGCAATCACGCTCATGATGAGTAACAGTCCGATAACTCCGTAATCAATCGCTGCTTTTAACCACTCCATATTGTGCCTCCACTATTGGAATAATCCGGGTTGAATCTCCTCCGGATCATCGATTTCTTCTGAAGCCGGTCGCCACCAGCCCGACCACGACAATAAACCCCAGTATAAACAGCCAGGGGATCGGGGCCGATGCCGCGCCGGACGCCGGTTTTCCGCTTTCCTGCATCTCGAACCCTTCAACCTGTTTACCCTTCGCCGCTTTGCCGCTGCCGTCGGGAGCTTTGCCGCTCGTCCCCTTTGTGGCCGACTGCTGCGCCGCGTTTTGTGCCGTCTGCTGCCGTCCCTGTTTGCCGTTTTTCCCGGCATCCGGCTGTTTCATGTTCTTCAGCGCCTGCTCAAAACCTGGAACCAGCGCTTTCAGCCCCGGAACCGATAACAGGGTCGCTGTTGTGAACCTCGTCAACTGCGGGTTGTTGCAGGTATGGTCGCAGCAGGCCAGCCCGACTTCCAAAGCTGTTTTGGCATATTCCTCGGCAAGTTTTTCAACCACCTTCTGATCCGGCTTCCAGTACTGCTTGCGCACCGTCTCCAGCATACGTGCGACGACAGACTGGTAGGCCCACATATTCCTGGCCTGGCGGAACATCTCCTTGATGCCCAGACCGTTTCTGTCCAGCACATATGTTTCATGCATCTCCTGCCACTTGGCGCTGTCCACCGCCTCCGGCACGGTGACCTGCCATCCCCAGAGATGCTCTGTGACCTTGTCGATGAAACGCGCGCCGGCGTACCCCTCCTTCATCATCGCCTTGATCCACTCCGGATTGAGATAGCGGGAACGCATCTCACGCCCCATCACCTTCTCCAATGTTTCCTGTTTTGCCTGGTTGGGATTGGTCATGTCGGTGACGTAGACCTCGGGAGTCGCGCCGTTCACGGCGCGGATCGCCATGGCGGTTCCCCCCAGATACTGGTAAAAATCGTCCGTATCCAGTACGCCGATTGTGTTGGTGGAGCGGCTGTGAATAGCGATCTTGCTGCCAGTTAGGGCGTTTTTGAGCAGCGTCGTGCCGATCTCCTGCCCCTTGTGTTCCACCTTTTCGCCCCAGAAACCCTGGCCAAAGGGATGCCCCATGCGCATGAAAAAGACATCAGCCACCTGTTTTTCGTTCTCCCACATATTGGAGGCAACGATCACCTTGTCTATGCCTGTGCCGTAAGCTCCTGACGGCTCGGTAAATATCCGTACCGAGGCAAGCCGCTGCGCCTTCTCTTCCGCCATCCCTTTTGCCATCAACATTTTTTTGGTGTTTTTTATATAGGCGCGTATCAGGTTGTCGTCTTCATTCTGATCACGGGCTACTGTCACCGCGCTGTCCAAAAGCGCCATCAGGTTGGCGAACAGGTCGCGGTACAGGCCGGAGGGGACGATGGTTACGTCAATCCGGCCACGCCCCAGCTCCTGTCTCGAAATCGCTTCGACCCCCTTAACCCGCCCACGCTCGTCCCATTGTGGGCGTACCCCCATCAGATACATAATCTGGGACTCCATCACCCCTTCGTGCCTGATCGTTTCCGTCGCCCAGATGTTGAAGGTCAGCTTGTCGGGGTAGATGCCATGGCGCTTTTTGTATCCTTCAATCAGCTCCTGAGCCAGTTTTGTTCCGGTCGCATAGGTGGCGGGTGAGGGAACCCGGGTCGGATCAAAGGCGTAGAAGTTTTTACCGGTGGGGAGCGAGTCCGGGTTGCGAATAGGATCGTTGCCGCTGCCGGACGGGATGTATTTCCCCGCCAATGCGGCCACAAAGGAGTCGAGTTCACGAGGGCCGCCGGCGGTGATGGCCGCTTCCAGGGCGGCGATCCGCTTCCGGCGCTCTTCAGGTGTCAAACTCTTCTCAATTGCGATAATCGCCTCGGCCGTACTTTTCAGGTATTTCCCCTCCGGGGACTTGCCGAAGGTATGCAATCCGAATGGCGTAATCTTTTCTCCGATCTCCCTGATGTAGTCGTCCAGCTCCTCCACCTGTTCAGTGGTGGTGATAGCGGCAAGCTTCAGGTCGGTCAGAATGCCCCCCTTGCGGGCCAGCCGGTTGATCTCCTCCAGCTTGCTGCTCGCCAGTTGGGGGGATTTCTCCTTGGCATAGTTGTAGTCGCTGATCAGCGCCGCCAGCTCCTTAAGCTCCCGGTTGATACCGGCCTTGTCAAAGGGGGGCGTCATATAGTCGATAACCACCGCCATGCCGCGCCGCTTGGCCTGAAGCCCTTCACCCACATCATCCACAATGTAGGGGTAGATGTTGGGCAGGTCCTGCATCAGCAGCTCCGGCGGATCTTCCCGTGTAAAGCCGACCTCTTTGCCGGTAAGCCATTCCTGGGTGCCATGGGTACCGATATGGGCCACGGCATCGGCCTTGAAGCCCCGTTTCAGCCAGAGATGGAAGGCGATATACTGGTGGTGGGGCGCCGTGTGGACATCATGAAAGAGCTTTTTAACATCCTGCTCCAGCCCCCGCGACGGTTCCGGCGTGAACAGGATCTTGCCGTACCTGACCCCCGGCAGCACGATAAACTTTTTCCCGTTCGGGTCGCGCCAGGTCATGATGGCGGCGGCATCCGGCTCGCCCCAGCTTTTCACTACATCCTTGCGGAAGTTGGTCGGCAGCTCCATGAACCAGCTTTTGTAGGTCATCATCGGGATCAACACCGCCCGACCGCTCCGGGCCAGGCGGTCTATTTCCGCCGGAGCCCAGTTGCCGATATTGCGCCCAAAGGCGTGCACATCTTCAAACAGCTTTTCTTTGGGGATCTCTTCGTTTCCGGTGGAGTAACCTTCGCGTTTCAACCTGGTGAATATCTCAAAAAGGCTTTCCGGCAGAACATTCAGGTAGGCAGCGCCGATGTTCTGTTTTCCCGGCGGGTAGTTGTAGTAGATGATGCCGATATTCTTGTCGCTGTTCGGTTTCTGTTGCAAGGTCAGCCAGCGCTTTACACGCTCAGTCAGCCGTTCGATCCGCTCCGGAATCGGGCGGGTCTCCACGTATTCCAGCCCGGTGGCAGGATCAACGACCCGCTCCTTGGAGGCCACCACCGTCGGCTGGATGATCCCAGCCATTTCCGGCAGTCCGATGGATGAACTCCGCTCGAAGATATCCAGCCCGACCGGGGATTTTTCCCACTCTTCGCGGGACTGGGAGTGAAGGGTGACAGCGTCGATCACCGGCACACCCAGGCGGGTCAGGATCGGCACAGCCCGCTGGGGGGTGACGCCAACCTTGAGCGATACACCGATCACCGCATGCACCCTGCTTTTGCCGGTTTCGTCAAAAAAATACTTTTCCACCGACAGTTCCGATGGATAGCCGTAGACCGGCAGGACATTCATCCCCTGTTTTTCCAGCGCCTCGATCATGGTGTCGAGCAGGGCTGTGTCGTTGTTATCAACCAGATTCCGGTAAAAAGGGATGCCGATCCAGGGGCCGGGACGCTGGCGATACAGCTTCCGGTATTCCGCAAAGGTTTCAACGGTGCGTTTGCCATCCTTGAGATACAAGCCGAAGTCGGGAACTCTTTGCGGTTCCTGATACGCAGCCGCAACGCCGCACTCCCGTTTCAGCAGCGAGAGGATCATGTTGACCGTATTCTCCAGCCCTCCCTCTTTTTGATAGCGGCTGACAACTGGGTCATTTTTCAGGCCGAGTACGCTGTCGTCTTTGCTGAACATCCCACCCACGGCATACACATTCATACCGGTCTTTTGCATGCTGATAATGGATGGTTTCAGCAATTCAAGAAAACGGCGATCCATGATATGGACAATGCCGAACCCTTTTGATCCGGCGACATAGTGCGGTTTTGCCCCGTTCTGACGTTCAAGCCCTGCCTTGGTAATCACCTCAAATGTTACCTGACGCGCCAGTTCGGGATGCTTTAAATTGATGGCCTGGACTGCCTGAACCGCCAGACGGGAGTTATAATCTCCAAGCATCAGCCGAACCTGCAGAGGAGATTCGGCAGCCAAGGCGGCAAGAGGCAGCGCCAGTAGCAGAACTATTGCCGAAACAGCCTTCAGGATCATGGCAAACAGATTATTCCGGCACATAGATCACCCTCCCGTCCTTAAGCTGGTAAGCAGTGCCCAGCCGCTCCCCCTCGCCGGAAAGCCGTTTGTCGGTTACCTTGCGCACCTTGATCTCCTTCCTCTTCTTGGTGATGACCTCGATCCTGCCGTCTGAGGTCTTCTTGGTTATGGTTACCTCGGATTTCGGGTCCATCAGGTCCAGCATGTTGTAGGCCATAAACAGGGCGATCATCATACTGACGATAAACACCACGCTGACGTCGAACAGGTTGGCAACGCCGGAGATAGGGTCTTCCAGCGGCTCGTCGTACTTGTCGAAGCGGTTGCGACGCTTAAGATAGCGCATGGTCATGCTCCTCTTCCGCCAGGCCGGTGGGACTACCCAGATACTGCCTCAGCAGCAGTTCGGTCTGGTATTCCATCTCGCGCATGTCGGCCCGCACCCATTTTTCCTTCACCAGCGACATAAGGTAAGCCACGACGCTGGAGGCCAGCCCGACAACAACGGTGGTAAAGGCGGTCACCATGCTGCCAGCCATCTTGGGCATGTCCCCCTGGGCCAGCGAGGAAAGCGAGATCCCCATGGGAATCAGGGTTCCCATCAAACCGAGAGCCGGACCGACCCGGATTACAAAGCGGATCTTGTCCAGGGACTTTATCTGGCCAAGCTCGGCGGTTTGCAGCAGTCGCTCCATGACAATATCCAGATTGAGCTTTTCGGTTGCCTCTTCCAGCGCTACGGTCAATTGCTTCCTGTAGCGCTCAAGGGGGGTGGATATTCCCTGTCGCCGCTCCAGCCATTCCCGCAGAAAACCGCCAAAATAAACGGCGACCCAGGCGACCAGCAGCGCCAGCCCGGCAACCACCGGAAAGAGCAGTACCGATGAGATCAGGTAAAGAAAGGTTTCAAGTCCGGCCAGCAGATTCATTTGGTATCTCCTTTATGTATAAAAAAGCCGGTCAGCAGCGCAATTGACAGCAGCGCCAGCAGTATCATGCCACCCGAGCCGTTTGCCGCGGTCGGTTGCAATTCCTTGAGAAATGAGCCGTACATCCCTTTGGCCTGTTCAACCTTGCCCGGCAGAAAAAGCGAGGCGATGAAATAAAGACCAATGGTGATCATGGCCAGTCCCAGGGAAGGGGTTGTTGAAGTCCGCTCTGAACGCGCCTTGACCGCTGCCATCACCAACAGGGTCATGCCACTGAAAACGCCTCCCATCACCAGACCTACACCCCATGGAAGCAGCGGCAGAGCCTGCAAGGCAGCCCAGGTTGAGAAGGTCATGGCAGAGAGGCAAACCGGGCATGGAATCAGCAGCGCCAGGGAAGAGCCGGGGGTGGATATTCTCCCTGATCTCATGATGATGGAAAGACCCCAGAGAATCATGCCTAAAGCCATGACCAGATGCAGCCAGGGGCCGCCCCGCAGCAGCGGTTCCAGTATGCGCAGCAGCCTGTCGGCCAAAAGGGCGATCAATTCAAAGAGCGTCAGATAGAGACAGAGTGTCAGCGCGACACCTTTCCGGCCAACCTGCCCGTATCCCAGACCGCTGCCCACCTTGACGGCAAAGATCCCCAGGCTGAAGAGGGCGCCGCCGATCCAGAGCAGAATATTCAGATCCATTACATACTCCCGTGTCAGAATTTGAAACTCAACTCGCCGTATGCAGAGCGTCCCGGCGCCAGATAGTATGAGTAATAATGTTCGTCAAGCAGGTTGGTGACGGAGAGAGACGCCGTTGCCCAAGAGGTGATTTTGTAGCGCATCTTCAGGTCAACAGTGAAATACGGGTCGTAACTTGTGTAGACACCGTTTACCGTATCGATGTTGGTGTCGTTGCCGTAACGCTTGCCCACGTAGCGCCCGGTTGCTACTGCGCCGAAGTCCCCGTATTCCATATCAGCGCCGACGTTGAACAGATGTTCCGGTACATCGGTCATCCGTTTGCCGACTGAGGTCGGAGCCGCGCTGTTCTCCTTGATGGTCGCATCAGAATATGTGTAGTTGGCAAACAGTCTGAGCAGCTGGCCGAAATTCTGTTCCGCCTCCAGCTCCACCCCTTTGCTTTCCGCCTTGCCGGCATTGACCTTGTCCTTCAGGGTTGCCGTGGTTGAGGCGCTGTAGATCATATCGCTGATGTAGTTCTCATAATAGGTGGCCGAAACCTTGGCTCCATCCCAGAGTCCCTGGGTCACTCCGGCGTCCCAGGAAAGGGTCGTTTCCGGCTTCAGATCAGGATTGCCGGCGTAGGTGATTCCACTGGAAGTGGTCCAGGTACGGTAGAGATCATATGCGGTAGGGGCGCGGAACGCCTTGCCGCCGGAAATCTTGAGGGTGGTCTGGTCGAACGGTTTGTAGACGAAGGCTCCTTTCGGGCTGAAGGAAGAGGCGCTGCGGGAATCGTAATTTTTCGGATAGCCTGCGCTGCCGACCTGGTTGGCATAACCGTCAAAGGTATTCCACCAATCCTGACGGAAGCCGACAAAGAGGGTCAGTTTGTCCAGCAGCATGATCTCGTCCTGGGCGAACAGGGCAAAGGTTCGGTCAGTCCCCTTTGACTCGTAGGTCATGGCCGCTCTGGAGTTCTCATCCTGCCAGTTGGTGAGGGTGTGTTCCTTTGAATGAGCCCAACCGGTGCGGAAAGCGCCGCCGAATGTGAGAAGATGACGATCCAGAAGCGGCATGGATGCCTGGAGGTCGGCGTTGATCGCCTCGGCAGGCGTATCGGACAACTTGCCAGGCCCGTCGCTTCTGGTAGCGCCGTTCGGAGGGGCCGCGGAGGTAGGTGTGGCGCCCCAACTGCTCACCTGGTCCAGATAGCCAAGGTTCAGTTTGAGTTTGAGCGGAGAAAATTCTGTTTCGCCTGCCAGGCTGTACAGGTACTGCTCGCTGCCACCATTGTTTCCCAGAAATGATGCTTCCCGTACCGTAGCGTATGACCAGACCTCGGCCCTGTTGCGCAGATAGCTGGCTGGATCTTCATAAAAATATTCGCCGGATGACTTCAGGAACGTGAACCTGACCCTGGTATCCGCTGAAAAGTCGAACTCGGTCTTTACGGTCAGATTGTCCTGCCAGGTACCGTTGTTACCTTTGTCACCGATCAGGTAACGTGCTGCTCCGGTGTTATCGGTTGTATCTCCGTAGCCGGTGATACCGGCTACGGGCTTGCTGCTCTGGACGTTGAAATCGCTACGGTAGCCGTCCGTGGCGATATAATCGTTATGCAGATATACCTTTAATTTTCCCAGAAATTTGTCGCCGCAGGCAGCCGCCACACGGCGGCTGTTCTCCATGCCGTTGCCGCTGTCCAGGGCAGAACCATAGCCACCGGTAAGGGTAACTTCCAGTTTTTCCGGCATCTTTGTGATCATATTGACGACCCCGCCCATGGCATAGCCGCCATAGAGGCTGGAGGACGGCCCCTTGACAACCTCTATCCGCTCCAGACTGCCCGGCGCAACACCAACGGAAAGGACTGACCCCGCATAGGGGCTGTTGAGGGTGATGCCGTCCAGCATCACCAAGGTCCGGGACTGTCCCGGAATACCCCGCAGGGTAATGGCCGACATCCGATCCATCATCCCCTTGCCGCGTGTGCTGAGTACGCCGGGAATGGTGTTGATAGCCTCATCCACCGTAGTAATATTCCGCTTTGCCATTTCCTCTTTAGTTACAACGGAGACGCTACCTGGAGCGGACTCCAGATTCTGCTCGGTTCTGGTGGCGGTGACCACAATCTGATCCAGCCTGGTTTCACTGTCTGCCGATTTTGTCGGCTGTTCTGCGCCAAAGGCGGCGCTACCCAGCAGACAGCCCAGCAGCAAGCCGCCAAGCACGGATACAATATGGTTTCTCTTCATATTTTCCTCCCTAGAAGTTGCGAATGGAGCGGTCTTCCGGCTCAGGGGCGCCTACTTGCCCACCTTCCCAGAATAATCCCAGTGGTTTTTCGCCTTGCGACGACAGGTTTTAGTTCGCTTTACGGCTGCGGGTCAGCGGGGGCTTTTCACCACTCTTCCACGACTCCATCCGTTTGAAAACAGGCACAAAAAAAGTCCGCATATGCCGAAGCAATATGCGGACTTTTCGTATTCAAAGTCACATTACGTGTGTTCCACTCTCCCTTTACCACGGGGAATTGTTGAGTGCTGAGATCATGGCAGGTCTTCTGGCTCGCGATTCA
>JBAYZR010000137.1:0-8862 GCA_041672425.1 Pedobacter sp.
CTACTGCCTCCAACAACACATCACTAGACAAAAATAATTTTTCATGTCTAATATGCGCCGTGGGTTAGCCGACAACGCTTTGATATTATTATGGATATAAATCACAACATTAAACTAAATCTATGCAGAAACGTGAAGTTTTCTGGACGTAAGTCACACATGTCATGACATCGGTGCAGATTTCATTCAATCCAGAGAGGGACAAGAGATTTTTGTGAAGTGGGGTTGGACGAGGCCCTAGTCAGTACGATGTAGAATTGCCTGTTCTTTGGGAGGGATGTCTGAAAGGACTACAATTATGAATTGGGATGAGCGCTACAGTGAACCGGGCTATGCTTATGGCGCCAGGCCGAATGACTTTCTCGCATCGGTGGCTGAAAACATCACGCCCGGTGGCAGGATTCTGTGTCTGGCAGAAGGTGAAGGAAGAAACGCCGTCTACTTGGCCTCCCTTGGCTATGAGGTGACCGGTATTGACGGATCGGCGGTTGGACTGCGCAAAGCGCAAGCACTTGCTGCCGAGCGAGGCGTCACCATAACCACTATCCACGCTGATCTGGGGACGTTTGCAATAGGGCATGAAGAATGGGACGGAATCGTTGCCTGCTATTGTCATGTGCCTTCAACTATCCGTGTTCCACTCCATCAGGCAGCGGTTCTAGGTCTAAAACATGGTGGCGTCTTTGTACTTGAGGCCTTCAGCAAAGAGCAGCTTGCCTATGGCACCGGCGGACCCCAATCACTCGATATGTTGATGTCTCTTGATGATGTGAAACTGGAACTTGCCGGACTGGAGTTCAGGTATGCCGTCCAACGCGAACGGGAAGTGCTGGAAGGGAGTAGGCATACCGGACTGGCATCAGTAATTCAAATAGTGGGGGTTAGGCAAACAGCAAAATAGAAATACATCAGTGGGTCATGGAACCAAAATAACTCCTTAAAACAAGGACTTATTAACTTGGAGCCTGACCCCACTCACCTCGGTGAACAACCCAAACAGAACATTTATCTGTAAACCCCAGCTTATCTAGCCAGATAAACAGGGTCACTTCCAACCTTACGCCTTTACCTCCGGCACTTCTTCACCAACAGTGTTCAGATTCTCCCCAAGCAACAGCCCATCAGCCCGTCTATTTAAATATACTCACCAGCAATGTTATAGCAGTCTTCTATGTACTCCTTTGATTTTTCTGCGCTTATCTGCGGATAACTCCCAGGTTGAAAGTTCAACTGATTTTACTGATCTTCTTCTCCTTGCCACGGTAAAACTCGCGCATCTCCTTGATCTGCCGCTTCAGCTCGCGCCGTAGTTCCGGCGGTTCCAGCACCTCTGCGTGGACTCCGTAGGAAAGTATCCAGGACACCAACTCCATCTCGCCAGCTGCCTCGAATTCGATGGTTACCCGTCCCTCGCTATCAGTATTGACCTTCTGTCCAGGCCTCCACTGACGCTCCTTAACGCTATGGGCCACCTCAGGGGAGAAGCGGACGCATACCGTCATGGGTGTATCACTGACCAAGCCAAAGGCGTTGCTGAAATGGTCCTCCGGCTGATACCCCGCAGGGATTTCGAAGCGCTGCCGGGTCACCTTGATGCCTCGCACCCGTTCCAGCGCGAACAGGCGCATTGCCTGAGAATATTTTTAGCTGGTTTTCCCTTTTGCATATTCACTCTTTGCTGAAATAAGCTACTGACGGGAGGTCTGATGCGCATCAATTTCCGGATTTCCACCGTCATAGTTGCCTCTGGTAAACTACTGCGCTATATTATCACGGCTTGCATAGTTTTGAAGACCATTGGCTGAAAAGTGTGCCTGATTCTTATTTGAAACTGGTACTGCAACCCAGGCAAGACCGAGCCCCCCTGGAGGTTTTATGGAAACATCGCAGAATGGGAGCGAATTTGAGAGCAGCGCGATTTTGCGCTTCAAAGGATACGACCGCATCATGGGGAACATCTCCTGGCTCCTGATCGCCATGGTGGCGCTGGCAACCAAGCTGATGCCCGCGCCCGACCAGACCAGTCTGTTCTTACTGGTTGTATTCTGCGTGATGCTGTTTTTCTATAACATGAATGCGCGCTACGGAGTCCTCTCCAGGCACTACAGCCAGTTCAAGACATTCATCGACCTGATGGTCTTCCTGACGTTCATTGTGGCGGTCTGCTGGTATACCGGCAAACTCACCAGCCCGTTCATGTCGCTGATCTACCTGATCCTTATGGCAAGCGCTCTGACACAGGGACGACGGATCACCTACCTGATGGCCGGCCTGGCCATCACATCCTACATCCTGCTGGCCTCGGCCGACTTCCGCGAGCTTAACTACTACCTGACCCATATTCTGGAACTGTTTCCCTACATGCTGATCGCTCATTTGGGCGCCATGCTGTCAGGAGAGACCGAGGTTGCGCGCAAGGACGTAGAACGGCTCTCTTTGACCGATGAGATTACCGGTATCAACAACATGCGCAACTTCTTCATCTTGGCCAATATCCAGGAAAAGCTGGCAAAACGTTACAACCGCAAATTTGCCATATGCATGATCGACGCCGACAACCTCAAGAAGATCAACGACCGGCACGGCCACTTCGCCGGGACAGAGCTGATCCGTCAGGTAGCCAACATGATCACCGCAAATATCCGCAGTTCCGATATCTGCGCCCGTTACGGCGGAGACGAGTTTGTCATCATGTTTAACGAATCCAGCAAACAGGAAGTAGTTGCCAATGTCGAACGAATCGTGGCCGGTATGGCTAGAACCCCCTTTGGATTCGAAACTGAATTTATTTTCACCACACTCTCGGCCGGCCTGGCCGGTTATCCCGAGGATGGCGCTGACTTAAGAACTGTCATGACCAATTCCGACGAAGCCATGTACGTCAGTAAACGCTCCGGCAAAAACCAACTGACGGTCTTCGGCGACTACATGTCAGACAACTGCATCGGCACAGATGGTGACGACCCGGCATGACCGAAACAACACAACTGACGGCCATTGATCATCACTTTGCCGCTTTTATCAACCGGCTCGACAGCACACCATCCGATGAACTCTGGCTGGCGGCAGCCCTGACCAGCGCAGCCGCAGGCCGCGGCCATATCTGCCTCGACCTGACAAAGGCCGCTGAATCTGCGGTGATCCCTTTTAAAGCCGCGCAAAATCCGCTACGAACACCTACAGCACAACACTGGCAGGAGACCTTGTTTTCCTGCAACACAGTTGGCCGACCCGGGGATTATACACCGCTTGTGCTGGATGAGGCGGCCAGGCTCTACCTGAACCGTTCCTGGCAGTATGAGCGAAGCGTGGCTGACACTATTCTCTCCCGGCTGGGCACATTGCCTGTCAACCATGAACTCCTCCGTGCCGGGCTCGACCGCAATTTCCCATCACAGACCCGGAACGCGGACTGGCAGCGAATCGCTGCTACGGCAGCAGTTTCCCGGCGTTTCACAGTTATCACCGGCGGCCCCGGTACCGGCAAAACCACTACAGTTGCCCGCATCCTGGCTCTGCTGATAGAACAGGCCGGTGAGCGGGCTTTGACCATCGCCTTGGCGGCCCCCACCGGCAAGGCTGCCATGCGCCTGCGTCAATCCATCCTGCAGGCAATAAAACAGATGGAACTGCCTGACATAATCCGCAGCCATATGCCGGATACGGTGCAGACCATCCACCGCCTGCTTGGGGTGATCCCCAACGCAGCATCCTTTCGCCACAACCGTGACAATCCTTTGCTCTGCGATATACTGGTTGTGGATGAAGTCTCCATGGTAGACCTGCCGCTCATGGTCCGTCTTCTGGATGCGCTGAAGGATGATGCGCGCCTGATCCTGTTGGGTGACCAGGATCAACTGGCCTCAGTCGAAGCAGGAGCAGTGCTGGCCGATATTTGCAATCACGGCGCCCAAATCCCCTTTTCGCCTGAATTCCGATGCCTGCTTGAAGAGTGTTGCGGCGCGCTTCCAGCGGAAAAGATCTCGACCGGGGAGGTTCAGTGCCAATCATCCATGTCCGATAGCATCATCCACCTGAGAACCAGCTACCGTTTTGGAGCTGACAGCGGCATCGGCAGCTTAAGCCGCCTGATCAACAATGGTGACAGCTCCGCGGCCCTCGAACTGCTTCAATCCAATACGCATGCCGACCTGATCTGGCGACCACTCCCGGCAGGCAGCGATTTCGATGCCGCATTTGCAGAGGCCGTGCGAGACGCTTACGGGGCTTATGCACAAGCAGCAACCCCAGGGATTGCCCTGGATGAATTGGAGCGTTTCCGGGTGCTATCACCTCACAGGAATGGAATCCACGGGGTGGAAAACCTGAACCGGCTGACCGCAATGGCCTTGGGACTGGGCCGGGCAGAGGTTCAGGCCTGGTGTCATCTGTTGCCGATAATGGTAACCGGCAACAACTATGAACTGGGACTATTCAACGGCGATACCGCAGTATTGATGGACAACACCTCCGATGGCCGCCTGACAGCCTTCTTTCCCAACCCGGAGGGAGGCCTGCGCAGCCTATCACCGTTGCGGCTGCCACCATATGAGACAGCCTTTGCCCTGACCGTCCATAAAAGCCAGGGTTCGGAATTCGAACAGGTCTTGCTTATCCTGCCGGAACGTATCTCCGAGGTTATCAGCCGCGAACTGCTGTACACCGCTGTCACCCGGGCGCGTAGCCGGGTGGAGATCTGGGGAACGGAAGAGGTTTTCTGTCGCGCCGTGGAACAGCGCACTGTGAGGAATTCCGGGCTCAGGGACCGGTTGTGGGGTAAAAGCGGTTCCGGTTTCGACGCCCAACGTTTATCAGGATCAGGGCAGAGTACCCAAAATTGAGCATATGGAGGTCACCATGAAAATTTTCATCAGCGGTGGAACCGGATTTGTTGGCGGGCATCTGATTGGCGAACTCTTGAACAGAGGCCATGAACTGTGTCTGCTTGTGCACCGGCGTGGGCCGACGGTTGAGGGTGTGGAGCAGATCGAAGGGGATGTCACCTCTTTGGAGAGTTTTGAAAGGGCGGTAGAGGGGTATGAGGCGGTCATCAATCTTGTGGGAATCATCAGGGAGTTCCCTGCACGAGGGGTGACATTCGAACGGCTGCATGTGCAGGCCACGGTCAACATGCTGGCAGCCGCAAAAAAGGCAGGCGTCAGACGCTACCTGCAGATGTCAGCCTTGGGGACTCGGTCGGATGCAGTGTCGGCATACCATAAAACCAAGTTTCGAGCCGAGGAACTGGTGCGCGCCAGCGGGCTGGAGTGGTCCATAATGCGCCCCTCGCTGATCTACGGCCCCAAGGACGCCTTCATCAATATGCTGGCCGATCAGCTGCGCCTGGCTCCGATCATGCCGGTCATTGGCGACGGCCTCTACCGCCTCCAGCCGATCCACGCCGCCGATGTCGCCCGTTGTTTCGCGCTGGCGTTGGAGCAACCCGAAACTGTCGGGCAGTGTTACGAACTCTGCGGCAACGACCGATTAAGCTACGTGGAGTTGTTGGATGCGGTGGCCGCCGCCATGGGTAAGTCCGCACCATTCAAGCCACATGCGCCGCTTGGCCTGATGAAGCTGATCATACCGGTCATGCAGCATATCCCGCAGTTCCCCATCACCATGGACCAGTTGCAGATGCTTATCGAGGAGAATATCTGTGATGGCCGCTGGAAACTGACCTTCGGCTTCGAGCCGCGTGACCTGTACGAGGGGATCCGCGAATACCTGGGACACTAGCATATAGACCAAACAGCCACTGAACTTGACCGGAACACTCCTGTATTGTATAAAGGACTATCCGGAGTGTTTATGAATGTCGATTTAGTTTACATACGAAGAGTAACAGCTATCTGCATTGCCATGCTGCTAATTGTCGGCGGCGGCCATGCGGAACCGCTTCCGCATGTTCCCAATCCGCTCCTGAGCAAACTGACCGTGCCGTCCGTAACTCCACTGGAGGAACTCGTCACCAAAAGCAACCCGCTGGAGGCCATAGAAGGATTTGCTTCCTATTACTCCTCTCGTTTCATCGGCAAACGAACTACCTCCGGACACCGCTATCAACCTAAAAAGATGACCGCCGCCCACAACAGCCTGCCGCTCGGGACAGTGGTGCGGGTGGTAAACCCTGCCACTAAACAAGAGGTACGGGTCACCATCAATGACCGCTGCGCCCGCAAACCTTTCCCCTTCATAGATCTCTCCCACGCTGCCGCTAAAAAGATCGGGCTGTGGGGCAAAGGCAGGATCAAGGTCGTCATCATCCCACTGCTGAAAGAGCTGCTGGAAGAGCCGCTGCAAGAACCAGCCTGACATCCCTGTTACCAGGTAATAAAAAAGACCGTTTATCTGCAACGAGCCAGAATAACGGTCTTTCTTGATTTTTATATCCCCAATTTCCGTGGATGAGGTCCGCTACTCCTGCTCCTCCACGGTAAACGTTACAACAAAGGTCGTCCCCTCGCCAAGCCTGCTTTGCAGCTTAATCCGGCCCCCCATATTTTCCACCAGCGATTTTGTAACAAACAAACCGAGACCAGTCCCTTCTCCAGGCTTCTTGGTTGTAAAATAGGCTTGGAATATCTTTGACTGGGACTCTTCCGATATACCGGGTCCGGTATCGGCAATTATGATCCGTATCTCGTTTCTGGTCGGGGCTGTGGTTTCCACCAGCAGGGCGCCACCACCATTTTCCATGGCTTGCAGGGAGTTCATGATGATATTGAGCAGGATCTGCTTGAGCAGGTTAGCGTCCATCCTGATAACCGGCAGGTGGTAATCCAGATTACGCATGACACTGATACCGCGCCGGGCAGCCTCATACTTGAGAAAATCAAGGACAAAACCGACCGCCAGGTTAATATCCGTTTCCCCTGCAGCCTCGTCCTGGCGGCTGAAGGTCAACAGACCGCGTGTCAGTTGCGAGAGACGCTGGGCCTCGGAACTGATCCTGCCAACCATTTCACGAATGAACTCAGGGACATCGCTCTCACGCAGTATCATCTGTGCCGCTGAGTTGATAACCGAAAGCGGCGCATTCAGTTCATGTACGATACCGGTCGAGATTCTGCCCAATTCAGCCATCTTCTCATTGTAGGCTAACTGTTTTAGTACACTGGAACTGATATTTTGCGGATTTTCAGCATCTGACCCGTTCAACAGCGTACATATCCCATCAATCGGGACCAGGAGATCTTCGGTGATGACTCCATTGGCATGCTTGGCTGCCGAATCTTTCATGTTTGCTCCAGGCTCGTCGGCGGGCTACGGGAAGAAGCCGCCCATTGTGGGCGGCTTCCGCTGGTTCCACGGCATATGCGGTATGCTACATATTGTAACCGCTTTCAGAGTGCTGGGTCTGGTCAAGGCCCATGATTTCGTCATCCTTCTCAACGCGCAGACCAATGGTCTTGTCGAGGATGAAGGCGAGTACCAGTGTGACGATGAAAGCATAAGCGCCGGCTGCTACAACTGCGGTCAACTGGATCACGAGTTGTTTGGCATTACCAGCCAGCAGGCCGGTAGCGCCGACCGTGGCAAAAACACCAGTCAGGATCGCGCCGAAGGTGCCGCCAATCCCGTGTACACCGAAAGCATCCAGGGAGTCGTCATATTTCAGTTTCGATTTAAGCAGTATACCACCATAGCAAACCAGACCAGCTGCCAGCCCCATCAACAAGGCTGCTCCAGGCTGAACGAAACCAGCGGCAGGGGTGATCACGACCAAGCCGGCCACAACGCCGGAGCCGAAGCCAAGCGCGCTTGGCCTGCCGGAGTGGATCCACTCGGCGATCATCCATGAAAGGCCGGCTGCTGCCGGGGCGATGGTGGTGGTGGCAAATGCCAGACCAGCCAAGCCACCGGCTGCATCAGATGTGTTTACTCCGACAATCGCCGAACCAGCATTGAAGCCGAACCAGCCGAACCAGAGCAGACCTACCCCAAGCAGGGTCAGCGGCAGATTATGCGGCGCCATACGCTCTTGCGGATATCCGCGGCGTTTGCCAAGGAAGATCAGGAAAGCCAGTGCCGAGATACCGGAGGAGAGGTGTACGACAGTACCGCCGGCGAAATCCAGGGCGCCCTTCTTGAAGAGCCAACCATCGGTCATCCAGACCCAGTGGGCCAGCGGATCATAGACCAGGGTGGTCCAGAGAAGAACAAAAAGGCAATAGGCTGAAAACTTGACACGTTCAGCCATGGCGCCGGAAATCAGGGCTACGGTGATCATGGCGAACATGCACTGATACATCGAGAACACCAGCTCAGGAATAGCGCCCGGCTCCTTAGCATAGTTCTGAAACAGGGCAAACTCAACAACACCGCTGGAGGCGTCCTTCATAATGATCAGGCCGTTGAGCATGAACTTGCTGAAATCGCCGATCAGCCCCATCTTGGCCATGTCCGGAGCAAAGGCAAGGGAATAGCCGATCACTGCCCATTGCACACCGACGATACCCATGGCCACAAGAGAGTGCATCATGGTTGAAAGAACGTTCTTCTGGCGGACCATACCACCGTAGAAGAGTGCCAAGCCGGGGATCATCAGCAGTACCAGCGCCGATGAAACCAGCATCCAGGCGGTATCGCCGGTATTAAGCACCGGCTTGACATCAGGAGGCGCGGCAGGCGCAGCGGCGGGCGGCGCGGCGGGTGGCGCGGCAGGCGTAACAACAGGCGTAACAACAGGCGTAACGGCAGGCGTAACAACAGGCGTAACGGCAGGCCTTGCGGCAGGTGTTGCGGCAGGTCGAGCAGCAGGTCGAGCAGCAGCAGGCGGAGCGGCAGGCGTTGCAGCAGGCGGAGCGGCAGGCGTTGCAGCAGGCGGAGCGGCAGGCGTTGCAGCCGGCGGCGCGGCAG
>JBAYZR010000138.1:0-8836 GCA_041672425.1 Pedobacter sp.
CCCTTCGGGGCACCTTCTCCCCAAGGGAGAAGGGATAATAATCAACCCCTCTCCCACTGGGAGAGGGTGGCCGAAGGCCGGGTGAGGGGACAAGGCAGGGTTTTAGCGCTAATGCAATTACCTAAGGCTAACAATGCCGCCAAATTGTTTTGATCTTATGAATGTACGTTCACCCGGAACAAGGATATTCAGACCAGCAGAAAACAAGAGCGGGGAGGGTCGTCCCTCCCCGCCAGGTACTTACCTGACCTTTATCACGCCTGTAGAACAGGTACAGGTTTCCGGCGTCTCCGGCCCTTGCCCCTCTTCAAGCACCATCAGGTCATCATGTTCTTCACTCATTCAACTCACCTCCCCCCTATTTTTTCATGTAATTGTCCAAAACAGTGGACAAAATAATTATTCATCTGCTATCTATCTAGCACGATTTATAACATGACAGCCATCAAACTTCAACATAGCCTCCGCGCACTCCTTTCAGTCCTCTGCCTGTGCCTCTACCTGTTCCCCTGTCTTGCCTGGGGTGAGGATGACCAAGAGACCCTGGAACTGTTCAATGCCTTTCAGGAATCATCCTCCACTGCCTCCCGCGCACCCAAGCCGCTTTCCCAGACCGCCGAAAATGTTACTGTTGTCACAGCCAGGGAGATCGAACAGCTCAACGCCCACACCCTGGCTGATGTCCTGGCCACGGTTCCGGGTCTCCAGACCCTGCACCTGGGTGGCCCCGGCAGTATAGCCCTCGTTAGCATACAAAGCTCCGCGAACAATCACCTGCTGGTCATGGTGGATGGCATACCACTCAACACCCTGGGTGAAAATATCTCCGACATCAGTATAGTTCCAGCCGGGATCATCGAGCGGATCGAGATTGTCAAGGGCGCCGCCTCCTCAAGTTGGGGCCAGGCGCTGGGCGGAGTGATCAATGTTATCACCAAGGCGCCTGAAGGTGGCCGTGCTCTCGGCGGCAGCGCCAGCGCCTCCATCGGTGACCGGACCACATCCGATATCCGTGCCGAACTGACCGGCAGCAGTGATCGGCTGGGCTACTACCTCTCCGGCGGCTACCTCGGCTCCAACGGTCTGCTGCCTACCATTACCACCTACTCCAACAACGCCTATGCAAAACTGACCTACGACCTGCCTGACCGGGGTCAACTGTGGGGCGCCTTCCGTTACAGCAATGCCCGCCGTGGGGATACCTTTTTCCCTTATCCTGACTTCGACTACAAACAAAAATCAGATGACGAGAATCTGTATGCCACACTCGGTTACCGCCAGCCCCTGACCGAACAATTGCAACTGGAACTGACTGCCCATCACGCTTCCCGGAATATAGACTCATTTTATAATCTGATAAGCGACGGCTCCCCATTGCTAACCATCTTCAATAAGGAACGGGTTAGCGGCGGCAACGCCAAGCTGGTCTGGCGCAAGGAAAACAACCTGCTGGTAGGCGGCGGGGAGTACGAACATGCGGAGATCAAGACCACCGACGTATTAGCTGCGACCGACATGCTCAACCGCATAGTTGACCGCTGGGGCCTCTACCTGAACGACACCATTATCCTTGGTCCAGTGGCTGTGACCCCTGGGGTACGACTGGATCATACTGCAACCTCCAAAGACCAGCTCAGCTCATCCCTGGGCGCCACCTGGCAGCTGACGGATTCCACCCTGCTACGGGTCTACACGGCCCGCGGATACAGCCTCCCCTTCATTTTACTTGAAAATCGTTCCTCCGAGAAGGTCTGGACCTCCCAGGTCGGCGTCGAGAGTACTGCCGTGACCTACCTCTGGCTGAAGGGAACCCTCTTCCGCAACGAGACCTGGAACATTGGCGCTGATCTCAAGGAACGACGTATCGCCTTGGGTACTGAGCTTGAGGTACGCACCACACCGGTGCTGAACACCTCGCTGGGGGCTGGCTGGACCTATACCGACACCTACCGCACCAGCGACAGCTCCACGGTCTACGGCGCACCACGCAATACCGTGCAGCTGGCGTTGCGCTATGACGATCAGAAATACAGGGGAGTGCTGACAGGCCGCCACATCTGGTGGAACGCAAATCCATCCTATTTGCCTCCTGCGCACTACTACGGCCTGATATGGGATCTGCATCTTGGAGCCACCCTGCTTAAAAGTGAGAACAACTCACTTGAGATATTCTTTTCCGGGCATAATCTGTTCAACGGCTCCCAGACTTCGGACGGGTTGTTCCCCAACACCGGGCGCTGGTTCGAAGGCGGAATGAGGGTGAGGTTCTGATGAGATACCTTATCTTCCTCATACTCACCTGCGCGACCCTGCTCCCCTCCCTGGCCCAGGCCTACGACGTGCTGGTGGTGCAAAGCAGGCGCGACCCGGCCTACGATGAGGTGCTGAAAGGTTTCCGCGCCCAGCGCCATCTCTCTGAGCGGATTATTGTGCTGTCCGACTATGCCGACACCGATATCGTCCGCATTGTGCGCGAGGACAACCCCGGCCTTGTGCTGACCCTGGGCGACAGCGCCCTGACAGCGGCCCGCAAGCTGCGGCTGACGCCGGTGCTTGCCCTGATGTCTCTCGGCATCCATAAACAGAGATGGTCTGACAACATTTGCGGCATCGGAATGTTTGCCTCGGCAGAGCGCTATATGGAAATCTTCAAGGCGATGAAGGTGAATCGCGTGGGTGTGTTACATAATCCCGCCAAAAGCGGCTGGTACCTGCAGGAGGCCCGTCATGCCGCCCAAACAGCCGGCATAGAACTGGTCATACGCGAGGTGCGCGAACCACGGGAGACACTTGCCCAACTGGCCAGCCTGGCCGGCAAGGTAAATGGTCTCTGGATGCTGCCTGATACCACGACGGTTACCCGCGAGACGTCCGAGGCCTATTTTCGTTTTGCACAGGAACATAGTTTGCCTCTGGCCTCGTTTTCCGTGGCCTACCTGGGGCTCGGAGCTGCCGCGGTGGTGGAAATAGATCTGGTTCAACTGGGCAGACAGGCCAACGACATGGCCGTGATGATGCTGCATGGAGGCTCTGACCGGTATGTTGTCAAGCCTGGCAAAACCAGCGTCAAGGCCAATCTCAGCGTATTGAAACACCTGGGTATTTCATCCGCCAACTTCGAGGCAAGCTCAAACTACTTCAGTGAATGATCTATGACTCTGCGTGCGATGATCTCCGGCTTCCGCGTCAGTTTCGGCTTCAAGCTCTTCGCTATCTTTACCATACTGACCGCGTTGACCACCTTCATCTTTACCATCCTGCACATCTCCTCTGAAATCAACGATAAGCGCACGGCCTATAGTGAAAAGGCCCTTATACTGGCAACGAATCTGGCCGAGAATGCCCGCCTGCCCCTGTACGCCGAAAACCTGGAAATGTTGCGCTTACAGATCAAGAGTGCGTTGCGCCACCCGGAGATTCACAAGGTGGTGTTCAGCGCCGCCGATGGCAGGCTGCTGGCTGATATTGGCAAGCAGGATGATTTTAACCACACAGAGCTGATCACCAAAACCGTGGCGGTGCATAGCGCCCCCCAGGCAGAATCCGTTGAATCGGCCTTAACCGGTAACAGGAGCAAAAGCCCGGCCTTGATAGGAAGCGTGACGCTCGAACTTGCCCCGGTCGGTCTGGCGCATCTGAGCCGTAATATCGCCATCAAATCCCTCGGTATAGCCTTCATCTTCTGGGGGCTTGTTGCCTCTCTCGCCTATGTGGGACTCCGCAAGGCGACCCATTCCTTCAACGCCCTGATGAATGGGATCGAAACCATGCGCGCCGGCAATTTTGCGGTCAGGATCAATGTGGATAGCGATGACGAGGCAGGACGGGCAGCGCAGGCTGTCAACCAACTGGCAGCCACGCTGCAAGAGCGCGACCGGGAAAACGCCCGGTTGCATGAGGAACTGGTCGCTGCATTGCGCATGGAGGTGCAGGAGGAAAAGAAACAGCTGATGGCCAAGCTGATCCAAACCAACCGCATGACCTCCCTGGGTCTGCTGGCCTCCAGCATGGCCCACGAGATCAACAATCCAAACGGCGCCATTCGTCTTGCCAACCAGTATTTGTCACGAGCCTGCAAGGACGCTATGCCGCTGCTCCAGCAGATTGCCGCTGAGGAAGGGGATTTCAACCTGGGGGGGCTCCCATTTTCCAAGGCCCGTGGAGAGATGGCGAATTGTATCGCCACCATTGAGCGCAGTTGCGAGCGCATCGCCCATGTCATCCATGATCTGCGTTCCTATAGCCTGGGCGAACGCAACGAATTCCGCAACGATGTGGATATCAAAGAGGTTATCACCGGGGCCATGACCATTGTCCGCTCCCACGGGAAGTACTCGGGAATGACCTTTTATTATGATGCTACAACCGGTATTCCACCTATAACCGGCAATTATCACCAGTTGGAACAGGTGATGGTCAATCTGTTCCTGAATGCTATCCAGGCCACACCGGATGGCAAGGGGCAGATCACCGTCTACTCCGGTTTCGACAGCGTTAACGACGAGGTACTTATCTTGGTTCGCGACGAGGGTGAAGGCATATCACCCGAGAACCTGAAACACCTGATCGAGCCGTTTTATTCCACCCGCATCGACAATGGCGGCAGCGGCCTGGGGCTGTTTGTCACCAATTTCATCGTCAGCGCACACAAAGGCCAGCTGGAGTTTACCTCCGCACAGGGCGCAGGCACAACCGTCACCATCCGCCTTCCCGTACATCAGAGTCCTTCCCCCTGACTCATAAAAAGGCACTGCTGTTTTCCTACACCTTGGCTGCACGCTTACGCCTGGTCGGGTCCAACTCCTTCTTGCGAAGTCGAATAGACTGTGGTGTGACCTCCACCAATTCGTCGTCATCTATAAACTCCAGCGCCTGCTCCAGGGTCAGGAGTCGCGGCGGAGTGAGTTTGATGGCATCGTCAGTTCCGGAAGCGCGTACGTTGGTCAGTTTTTTACCCTTGCATGGGTTGACGTCCAGGTCGTTGTCCTTGTTGTGCTGGCCGATGATCATGCCACCGTAGACCTCTACGCCTGCCCCGATGAAAAGGTTGCCGCGCGGCTGAAGCGCATCCAGCGAGTAGGCAGTGGTTTCGCCATGCTCCATGGCCATCAGTACGCCGTTCTTGCGACCGGGGATATCACCCTTGTAAGGCGCATATTCATGGAAGGTGTGTGTCATGACCGCCGTGCCGCGGGTATCGGTAAGCACCTCGCCACGCAGGCCGATCAGTCCACGGGCCGGGACAACAAACTCCAGGCGGACCATATCTCCCATGGGCGACATGGTCACCATCTCACCCTTGCGCGGTCCCATCTTCTCGATGATGGCGCCCTTGAACTCAGAGGCAACGTCCACCACCAGGTATTCCATTGGTTCCATCTTGACGCCGTCCTTGATGCGGATAATAACCTCCGGCTTGGAAACCGCCATCTCGAAACCTTCGCGGCGCATATTCTCAATCAGGATCGACAGGTGCAGCTCGCCACGACCGGAAACCTTGAAGGTATCCGGGCTGTCGGTATCCTCAACCCGCAAGGAAACGTTGACGCGCAATTCCTTGGTCAGGCGCTCGCGGATGTTGCGCGAGGTGACCCATTTGCCTTCACGACCGGCAAAGGGGGAGGTGTTGACGATGAAGTTCATTGACAGGGTCGGTTCGTCGATGGATACGTAGGGTACCGCGACAGGCGTTTCAGCCGAGGCCAGGGTCTCGCCGATGCTGACCTCTTCAAAACCGGCTACGGTAATGATGTCGCCGGTGCCCGCCTCTTCTATATCAACCTGCTTGAGCCCTTCGTAACCGAGCAGTTTGGTTATGCGGCCCTTGGTAATTGTGCCGTCGCGCTTGATCATGGCAACGGTCTCACCTGCTCTGACCTTGCCGTTGAAGATGCGGCCGGTTGCCATGCGACCGATGTAGTCGTTGTAATCGATGTTGGCGATCAGCATCTGGAAAGGGGCGTTGACATCACCCTTGGGTGGCCGGACGTTGGCTTCCACCACGGCAAAGAGAGGCTCCATGCTGGCGGATTCGATAGTTATGTCCAGCTTGGCGTAGCCCATTTTGGCGCTGGTGTAGACAACCGGAAAGTCCAACTGGTCGTCCGAGGCGTTCAATTCGCAAAACAGGTCAAAGACCATGTTGAGCACCTCGTCGGGGCGAGAGCCGGGACGGTCGATCTTGTTGATGACCACGATCGGCTTCAATCCCAGGTCAAGGGACTTTTTCAACACGAAACGGGTCTGGGGCATGGGGCCGTCCAGGGCGTCCACCAGCAGCAGCACGGAATCGACCATCTTCAGCACGCGCTCCACCTCGCCGCCGAAGTCGGCGTGGCCGGGGGTGTCAACGATATTGATCTTGTACGGGCCGTGATGGATGGAGAGGTTCTTGGCCAAGATGGTGATGCCGCGCTCCTTCTCCAGATCATTACTGTCCATCACGCGTTCGGTAATGGCCTCATTTTCGCGAAAGACGCCGGCGTGGCGCAGCATGGCATCCACCAGAGTGGTCTTGCCGTGATCGACGTGTGCGATAATGGCGATGTTGCGAATTCTTTCCTGCATGAACGACTCCTCAATTTCTCTCAAAATAAAAGGACGGGCACGAGGCCCGTCCTAAACTGTCAGCATAATGGCAGGTTTTCGTTGCTCTGGCAAGCATTTACTGTCCGAGGGGATTCTTCAAAAGTATTTCGGCATTCTTGGTGGTCTGCATGAGTACATCCGCAGGGCGTATCCCCCTGATCCGCGCCACGGCTCGCTGCACCTCTACAAGATACGCCGGTTGATTCGGCTCTCCTCTGAAATCTTGAGGTGACATGTCAGGGGCGTCAGTTTCCAGCACAAGGGACTCCAGCGGCAGTTGCCGCGCCAACTGGACCGGGCGAACAGCGTTGTCCCATGTGACCGTCCCGGACAGGGATATGAGAAATCCAAGACGAATGAATTCCCGCGCCATTTCAACTGAACCGGAGAAGGCGTGCATGATCCCTCTTATCTGATGAGCATTCTCTTCGCGAAGAATCTGTAAGGTTCGCTGAAAAACACGGCGACAATGAACAAGCACAGGCAGCCCTGACGAGACGGCCAGGCGCAACTGCTCACGGAAAGCACGTTCCTGCACTTTCATGGGAATGGAATATGATGGATCAAGGCCAATCTCGCCGATGGCGATGCTCCTGGCGGATATTTCACTCAAGTAACCCATGGTATTGTCATCTGCCAGGTCCGCATGCATTGGGTGAACGCCAAAAGCGGGAAACACTCCGGCATGTTCCTGTGTGATCACGTTTATCCGCTCCCAGGCCGCGGGTTTCACTCCCGGCACTACAAAGCGCGACACCCCTGCCAGGCGGGCTGATGCCAGCGCCACGGACAGACTGGATGCCAAGGGTTCCAGATCCAAGTGACAATGAGTATCGACAAGGCCGGCCATATCTTCAGGTTGCAAATGCGGCTGTTTTGGATACACTGCTTTTCATTCTCCTGGTGGCTCTCAATTTGTACGGTTTTGCTTGAGAGAAACAGCCTCTACAAAAACCAGTTGAACAGGTTCACCACCTTCTCCAGCATTCGAGCAATGGCTCCGCGTTGTTCATGGTGTTCCAGCAGAATTCGTTTGGAAGCCATGAAGTCCTTCTGTAGCATCATGCTGATTTGATGTCCAAATGCACCGCTGTCGATGATGCAATTGATCTCGAAATTACGGTGAAAACTACGCTGATCAAGGTTGGCTGAGCCAATGACCGTCCGCTCCCCGTCGATCAGCATAACCTTGGTATGCAGGATCTCATCTTCCAGCTCGTAGATCTCAATCCCCTGCTTAAGAAGCGCGCCATAATAACTGCGCCCCAGGAGACTCACCAAAGGCACGTCGCAACGTGACGGCAGTAACAAGCGTACCCGCACCCCCCGTCGGATCGCCCGTAACAGGTAACGGATAATACGGGGACCAGGGACAAAATAGGGGGTAGCGATAATGATCTCTTCCGATGCCGAGGCCAGACTGACCAGAAAGGCACTGCGGATATAGGAACGGCGCTGGTGGGGGCCGCCACTGACGATGGTGACATTAGCCTGCTCACGTTTGGAGATAAGGGGGTGATTGTTGCCGGACAGTTGCAGAAGGAGTGGATCCGGTAGTTCTCCCTGTTCCATTTGCCAAGCCTCGCAGAATATACGGACCAGATCCTGTACCGCATTGCCGCTGATGCTGAAGCCCACATCACGGAAACGCTGTAGCAAAGCGCCAATGCCGGCGTATTCATCACCGATGTTGAATCCACCTAAGAAAGCAACTGTTCCATCGATCACCGCCATCTTGCGATGATCGCGCTTATCAAACCAACCAACTCCGCGCTTGAATGATGGGGTATTGAACGGAATGAGCTCAATGCCATGCTGTGCCAGATGTTTGAAATAGGATGACGGGGTTTTGAGGCACCCAATATAGTCGTAAATCAACAGGACACGCACACCACGTTTGACAGCCTCTGCCAACTCGGCGGCAAAGGCCGAACCGGTACTATCATCGTGGATCAGGTAATATTCAAGGAGGACAAAATATTGCGCCGAGCGGATTGCTGCGTGCAACGAACGGAAGAAGACGGGACCATCGGGAAAGAGCACAACCTGGTTGCGGCGGTAGGTGACCGGCATGTTTGCCGGGCGAAGCCGCCGGATAAGCTGCATGATGCGCAGCAGTCGTTTTTTCTGCCTTAACTGTTTGTCCTTGGTCATTGTTCACCGCATGTTACAGGCAGATAATGTATCCAAGTTTACACAAAAACAGGGTAGATGTAATCTGCCCCGTCGCGCCTGCCTTATTGCAGGG
>JBAYZR010000139.1:0-8821 GCA_041672425.1 Pedobacter sp.
GGGCGATGATTGCTATGGAAAGCACCATTACCCGCGCCGTGGAAATCAGCTTCATGATCGTCTGTTTCACCTGGCTGAAGCTAACCACCTGCATGTCCGGCAGCTGATACAAGGCGGTTTCCAGTTTGGCGCTGTCCGCGCCCTTTTTCACCTTGATGCCGATGGTCGTGATCTTGTCGATTCCAGAGATCATCTGTAACGTTTTCAGTGGGACAAAAATCGTACCGTCATCCTGGGTTCCGGTCCGTTCCAGGATTCCCACGACCTTGAGTTGGACATTCTTTTCCGGGACGAGGATCATGTCCCCCACTTCGCGCTGCTCCAGTTCGGCCGCCTCGTATCCCATGACCGCCTCGGTCGCATTTCCATCACGGAACCAGCCCCCTTTGCGGAAACGCAGAAAAGGCTTCATTGCTGGAAATGTTGCGATATCAATGCCGTAATACCCGGCTATTCCGCCGCCATCACCTTTGTTGGGATCGAAGAAGGCCTGCATCAGGATTGGGGTGACCCCGTCCACTTCCGGTCGTAAGGCGATAGAACGCGCAGTCGACGAGTCAATGTAGCGCAGACCGGCGCCCCCTTGCAGCATCATTGTGGCGGCCTCATAGGGACATCCCTTGGCCATGACCATGATTTGGTAGCCCATGTTGTCGATGTCACGATTCAGGGCTGTTTCATAGCCACGGTTAAAACCGAGCAAACTCACCAGTACCCAAGACGAAAGCATAATGCCTACCAGGGTAAGCAGGGTACGTACCTTTTTTCGCAGAAGATTCTTGTAGGCAATCTCGAACTTACTGATCATTAATGTGCCTTTTCTGACGAGTAGAAGAACTCATCTATCAAAATCAGTTTTTTTACTAAATCAACAAATCAAATACGTTAGCCTTTTTCACCTCTCCAGAATTGCCCTGATCTTTTCTAGGGCAGCAGAGCAGTAGTCCCGTCTTTCCGTTATACGTCATCGGCTATAGTTTTTGGAAGGCGTACAGCAAGGCTGTTGCCCCACTTCGGGGCTCTTGCAAGCATTAGAACCCCTTTCTTTCCTGTTTTCCGAGGTATTGACTTTCCTGATGGTCGAAAGACTAACATGGATATATACATTGTATCAATGTTTCTCTGGATATTCGATAAACTTTACCACCCCGATGTGTACAGGTCCATATTGCCCCTGCAAATAGCCTGAAAGCACACAGGTAAGCGAGCCTTCCCGCGAACTTCAAGGAATGTTGGGGGATGAGGAGGACGCTGCATCGAACGGAGATATAGAACAGTTTTATAACATAATCTTTGCGATCATCCATGAATGTGTCGAAATACCTTACAATAAACCCATAAATGCCCCCGGTGCGTTTCAACAATCGTCAAATTTGCCGATTAAAGATGAAAACCTTATAATATTAATGAGGTAAAAGAAATAATAGTGGCGTGTGACAAGGTTCGTTATGGCCTTATCATGCTGGATAACATTGCCATGACGGATGATCTCGAAAAAATCAAACAGATTCTCTCCAATAAACTTTGATACCCGCCTAAAACTCCCAAACGATAAAATTTGCAATAACTAATTGATATTATATTTCTATTTATTTGCCGCCAGCCAATCATTCCATGCTTTGCTAATTTGCGGACACACGATATTTGTCGGTAATGTTTACGCTTTGCGGAATAATTACATTGCATCTGCTGTAATATATTGAAAATAAACGATAAGTAATGATGGCACGCAATTTGCTATTTTGTTAATGTCTAGATTTATAAATGGTTTTTAATATGTACAATAGGTGAGTGTCAGGCAAGTACAAACAAGTACAAATATAAGGAGGCAATCTATGGGAGAAAAAAATTTTAGATGGGGGTCTGGTGCACTTATGACTGTAGCGTTGTTGCTGCTTTCTATCGGTACGGGTTCAGCAGCGGTGGATAAGGTCATCTGTGTGCCCTGGCAGGGTGACCCGGTTAAGCAGCATACAGCTTTAAGCGGTGTTGCAGCGCAGTTAAAGGGGGTTATCAAGACAACAGACACTTCTACAGTTTATTATAAATGGGTGTTTGGAGATGGCAGTGAGTCAACTATTTCCACCCTCAGCGGCAGCAAAAAGTACAATGTTGCAACTACGCATAGTTATACGGCGGCTATGGGAACTCCATTCACTGCCAAGTTGCAGGTGTCCAACACCAATACCAATCCATTTGCCTCGGTGATGGAGAATTCTTATCTTTTGCAGATTGAGGACAATACCCAGGATGCCCAGATCAATATCGCCATTGATAAGGGGTTATGGTGGCTTTATACAAATCCGGCCGGTTCCGGCACTACTACCGACGGTAGCCCCTATACATACTGGAATCAATCAAGTTATGCTAACACTAATGCATCTCCAACAGCCTCGGCAATTCAGGCATTCGCCATCAATAATCATAAAATAAAAGGGGATTCCAACATAGACCCATATGTAGAGGCTGTGCAACAAGGGATGAACTTCCTGACGAAGGGGAATGCCCTTGTGGGATCTGTCATAGGGAACCCTACCTATGATCGTAACAACAATGGTTATGGCGTTCAGACTATTTCTGCCAACCCGATTTATGAAGGTGGGCAGATCATGGATGCCATCATATCATCCGGTGTTTTGCCTGGTGACTCAACTGGTCGCAGTTTTAGCAATACTACGCACATCTGGACCTATGGTGAACTGCTACAGGACTTGGCTGACATGTATACCTATTATCAGCACACGGTAGGCGCTTGGGGAGAATATGCTTTTAATAGCGGGCAAAACGACAACTCATCCAGTCAATGGGCAGCTATCGGTTACATTCCGGCACAGGCAGCGCCTTGGAATGTTGATGTCCCGCAATTTGTCAAAAACCAGAATAAAAACTGGCTGACAGCCAGTTTCTGCAATCAGGGCACAACCGGTTATTTTGGTTATCAAGGTGGTTGCGGTAGTTACAATGACGACGCTTTGAATACAACGGGTTGTGGTATGGTGCAGATGAACTTTGATGGATTTATAGGTTACGATGATCCGTCAACCGTTACTGATGAGCGTGAAGCAAAATGGATTCTCGCTGAAAAATTTATGGCAGACAACTGGCGGACCTTGCTGGATACAGGTTCATCTAGTTGGGGGGGCAATCGCACCTATGGATTCTATTCATTTGCCAAGGCTATGCGTCTGGCTAATCCACATCCGGTCGAGACAATAACCAAAAACAATGGTGTTGCATTTGACTGGTATCGTGGAGGGTCGAGCTTTTCTAATGACGGCAACTACAACAAGGGCCTTGCACAACGAATAGTCGAACTACAGAATTCTACCGGATACTGGACCGGCGAGCTTACAAACAATCCGCTTACCACTGCCTGGATGATCATTACACTTAAGCCGGTACTTTTCT
Source organism: Pedobacter sp. (assembly GCA_041672425.1). Taxonomy (GTDB): domain Bacteria; phylum Desulfobacterota; class Desulfuromonadia; order Geobacterales; family Pseudopelobacteraceae; genus JACPFJ01. The sequence continues at coordinate 3,409 of JBAYZR010000139.1, forward strand.
CTGCCGCACCGATATCCTGTTTTGCTGCATCGCCTAACCCAAGCTATGCGAATCGAGATATTGCTTTTAACCCTTCCTGTTCCGGCCACTCGGAATCAGGCAAGTCCATTGCCAACTTGACCAAGTTTGAATGGGACTGGAATAACGACGGAACATTTGACCAGTCAACAACCACACCCACGGTTGTCCAGCACCAGTTTTCCTGCGCCAGTGTTCCGTGTGTGTATCCGGTCAAGCTACGTGTTACCGACGACAATAATCCGGCTCTGACCGCTACGGCAGTAGTAGAAATTAATATCACCAATCCTCCACATCCCCCGGTGGCAAATGCCGGAGGGCCTTATGTTGTTACGACTTGCAGCAACGACAGTCTGATTCTGGATGGGTCAAAATCATTTGATCAGGATGAAGGACAGCACGAGACTAACTGCACTACCTGTTCCAATGACACAATCACCGCTTGGGATTGGGATTTGATTGCGCCGCTCACATTTGACGTCATCAACAAGTCCGGCAAGGTGCCTTCTCTAACCGCTGCCGACATCACTTCGTTCTTCTCGGTTGGTAGTCAGAACATCGGTCTCCGTGTATCGGACAATACTGCCCTTGCTTTCCCGGGGAGTGGTCAGCCGAATTTGACCAACGCTAACTTTGGTTCGATTGATGTAAAGAGTGGTTGTCTATGTGAACTGACGGCATCGTCAAAGCCTGGTATAGTTCAGCTCAATTGGGCTGCCATGGAAACCGGTGCAACCTATAACATCTGGCGCAGCACTGATGGCCCAAACACCGGTTTCACCAAAATCCGTTCGGCGTACACCAATCAGTATCCGCTCTTCGTCAATACCGGCCTGACCAATGGTAAGACTTATTATTACCGTGTTGAAAAGGTTAGTGCAAACGGAAACCTTTGCGGTTCCAAGGCGGTCAAAGGCACACCAAAGTCACTGTTTTAGCAAGTGTATATATTGCATGGCGGCTTTTTACAAAGCCGCCCACACAATAAAGGAGAACTACTAATGAAGAAAATAGCTTTATCTATAATTGCCGGATCATTGTTTGTTTTTATGGTATCAGGAGCCTATGCAACAACATATGACCTGTCAAATATATACGTCAACAAGACGGTTAACGGTTCATCAACCATTGATATCCCCAGTTTCAGCAGTAGCACAGGTCTTGGCACACTAACACTCACCTATTCCGGCGCCGGAAGCTATGACATACGGGCTTTATTTGATTACGACATTAATCTTTCAACAGCTGGAATCTATAATGACCAAGGCACTTCAAATGGTAGTCCAGTGATTAATCCCGCCACTCAAAGCTGGGAAATTAATGACCTCTATGCGCTTTCTGATGACTTTGCTAATAATACTCTAAACAACTCCATTTCTCCTTTCTTTCCATATGACATTCAAAGTGATACTGGTTATGATGCCGCAATGGCTCTTGGCTATTCTTTTAACCTGTCCGACACGCAAACTGCAATTTTGAGCTTTACATCCAGCAATATTGCACCTCTCAGCGGTTTTTACCTGACCCAGACCGGTATTAGCAGTGATAGTCTATATCTTAGCAGTACTATTGACATTAGAGATACTGGCGCCAACCCTGTCCCCGAGCCCTCGACTTTCCTCCTTCTCGGTTCAGCCATTGCGGGTCTAGCTCTGTACAGAAGAAATATGAAAAAATCAGCCTAGCCCAACCAGTTGCTTTTTTGAAAAAACATGTTATTTTTCGAGAGCGAACCGGGAGGTTCGCTCTTCTTTTTATCAAAAACATGGGAGGTTTCGATGAAGAGGCAACTGGTTTGTAAGGTGGTAATTCTTTGTGTAATGATGCAAATGGCTATTTTCTTGGTTACCGGTGAAGTATGCGCTCAGGATTCGTTGGGGACTCCACCGCCGCCGATTCCGGCGGAAATGCTGGACCGTCACACCTTTAGAATATCCCCACCGGAAAGAATAGCGCCTGGACAGTACCGGCTTGGTGAAATAAGCATCAACAAGGCGGACAAAACCATATCCTTCCCGGCTATTGTAAACATGGACAAAGGACTTTTGGAATATCTGCTGGTAAGAACCGGTGGAAAAACCCACGAAAGCCTGCTAAGGACAAGTATCGAACCTTATAATCTACAGGTTGCATGTCTGCTTCTAGGCATGGAGGGAACCAATAAGCCGTTGGCTTTTCAAGGATCTCCTGATACCCCCAAAGGTGACCCTGCTGAAATCACTCTGCAATTTGAAGGCAAAGATGGTAAAAAACTGACCGTAAAACCTGAGTCCTGGGTTAGTCTGGTTATTAATGAAAAAAAAGAGAATGTTCCGCCGGTGCATTGGGTGTTTTCCGGCTCGGTTGTTAATAATGGTTACTTTGCCGCACAAGTCAGTGGTTCGATTATCGCTGTTTTTCATGATCCTGACGCCATGATCGACAACGCCTCCCCTGGTGGCGAAAGCGACAAGATCTGGTTTGTAAATGAAAACACCGTCCCACCCGTTGGGACTCCTGTGACCATAACCATCAAGGCCGTCAAATAAGGCAAGAGGGGAGATTATTATGAAAAAATTGAGTTTTGTTCTGAGTCTTGCACTTATGCTTGCTCTTCCTTTCACTCTGTTTGCCGCCGAAAAGGTGGTGACGAAATCAAAACCGGACCTTTCCCTCAAGCTGGAGCTTGAAAACGCCATCGGTAAAGGACTGACCTGGCTGGCTGCCAAGCAAAACCCTGCTGGTTACTGGGCGCAGGCAGAGTATCCGGCGCTGACCGGACTTGTCCTTACCGCTTTTCAAGGTGATCCCTCGGCATTCTATAAGAATAAGTATCAGCAGAACATAAATAATGGCTATCACTATCTGGTGAAAAACGCCAAGCCTGATGGCGGTATCTACGGCAAGGATCTGGCCAACTACAACACCTCCATCTCCATGATGGCGCTGCTGATGGCCAACAACCCGGCCTACGAACCGCTCCTCAAGAAGGGGCGAAAGTTCCTCATCGGCCTCCAGGATAACCTGGGAAGCGGAGATCCGCTGGACGGCGGTATCGGCTACGGCGGCAGCTACAAGCACTCCGACCTTGCCAACACCAGCTTTGCGCTTGAGGCGCTGTACTACACCCGCTTTTTGAAGAGCGACGTGGCCAATGACCCAGAAGCCAAGGATCTGAACTGGAAGGCCGCAATCCAGTTCATCAGCCGCACCCAGAATCTGCCCGGTTCCAATGATCAGAAATGGGCCAGCGACGATCCGGCCAATAAAGGCGGCTTTGTTTATTTCCCTGAAAACAGCAAGGCAGGAGAACAGAAAATCGAAAGCGGCAAGGTTGCGCTTCGCTCCTATGGCAGCATGAGTTACGCGGGATTGTTGAGCTTCATTTATGCCCAGTTGGATAAAAACGACCCGAGGGTCAAGGCAGCCATAGCGTGGCTCTCCAATAACTATACGCTGGCGGAAAACCCCGGTATGGGTCAGGAAGGCCTTTACTACTACTATCATACGATGGCCAAGGCGCTTTCCGCCGCCGGTATCGATACCCTGACCACAAAGGACGGAAAACAGATAAACTGGCGTCAGGACTTGGCCAAACGGCTCCTCAACCTGCAAAACGCAGACGGTTCATGGGTCAACCCGACTGGCCGCTGGTGGGAGAAAGATCCGAATCTGGTAACATCTTATGCGACAATTACCCTGGAGATTCTGCACCGGGGACTTTAAACAGAAAGACCATCAGGCGACCAGATGACCATGCACACCATCCGGCAGCAGTTCAATGTAAGCTACTCCTATCCGGTGATTTTTACTCGTGGCCTGTTCGATAATGAGAACAGCGCGCTTGTAGATCTGATGAGGGAGAACGGACGTGAGTCCAATCGTGCGCTTGTGGTAATTGACAGTGAGGTCGCACGCCTTACACCGGGGCTTCTGGAACGGATCAGCAAATACGCACAAATCCACTCTCCTCTTATTGAATTTGTTGCGCCGCCGTTCCAGGTCAGGGGGGGAGAGATCTGCAAGCATGAACCGGTGGAGGTGGAGCGGATACACTCCCTTATCGAACGACACCGGATTTGTCGGCACTCTTTTATCATCGCAATAGGTGGCGGCGCCGTACTGGATGCCGCCGGTTACGCCGCAGCAACAGCGCATCGCGGAATCCGGCTTATCCGGCTGCCGACCACCGTGCTTGCCCAGAACGACGCGGGGGTGGGGGTCAAGAACGGGATCAACGCATTCGGCAGAAAGAATTTTCTTGGTACATTTGCCCCGCCTTTCGCGGTCATCAATGACCTGGATTTCCTGAATACCCTGAATGTGCGCGATCTGCGCTCCGGTATAGCGGAGGCGATCAAGGTCGGCCTGATCCGCGACCGTGCATTTTTCGACTTCCTCTATTCCGTACGTGCAGAACTCGCCTGCTTTGAGCCTTCCGCAATGGAGAGGATGATTGTCCGATGCGCCGAGCTTCATCTGGAACATATCGCCAGCGCCGGTGATCCGTTTGAAAACGGTTCTTCCCGCCCTCTTGATTTCGGGCACTGGAACGCCCACAAGCTTGAGGAGTTGACCGGAAGTGAACTGCGGCACGGAGAAGCGGTGGCTATCGGCATAGCGCTTGACTCGCTCTACTCACGTCATCAAGGATTGCTTGGGGACCTGGATCTTCACCGGATTCTGACAATTCTGGAGGATATCGGATTCATGCTGTACCATCCGGCGCTCTCCTGGCTGGATGTTGACAAGGCTTTGAGTGAGTTCCGGGAGCATCTGGGCGGAGAGCTCTCGATCCCCCTTCTTGAGGGAATCGGGAGAAAGATCGAAGTGCACGAAATCGACGTTCAACTTATGAAACGCTGCATAGGAATGCTTGCCGAACGAGCTGCCCATAAGCGCGTTCTGCCGCATGAGAATGGAACAGTTCCCATGATACTGGAGAAATGAAAATGGCGCCCCCATACCAAACAATGAATGCAATTGAAACCCTTGATCTATACTTTATCGAAAACCGTGCACGCCTCCTTGATATCGCATCTTTTCTCGACAGGATCGACAGGTATGAAGGTGCTGCCGAGGCTAAGGAAGATTTTCGCTACAAGGCCTTTGCCGAGGCCATCGACATTCTCAGGAATTCAGATAATGAGAGGACCGCTTCGATTCAGCTATCATTCAGTGATCAAACTACCGAGCCGCTTGAGAGCGCGATCGGGCTGAAGGCTTTTGGCGCCTGGGAAGGAGGTAAACTATGAAGGCCATCGACCCTCATATCCATATGGTTTCCCGGACCACCGACGACTATCTGAAACTTGCAATAAGCGGCATCCATACAGTGAGCGAACCTGCCTTCTGGGCCGGTTTCGACCGGAGTTCAGCGGACAGCTTCCGCGATTACTTCTATCACCTGACAGTA
>JBAYZR010000140.1:0-8807 GCA_041672425.1 Pedobacter sp.
CAGCATGATGGGCGGCGCCTGCTTTCCGGAGTATGTAAAATTGAGCGATGATGAAGTGGTGGCGCGTGTCAGAGGAGATTTGAAGCAAGTGATGGGAATTGATGCAGAGCCTTCTTTCATCAGGATCTTTCGCCATCCAGAGGCCATTCCGCAGTACACCGTTGGTCATGGCATGCGCTTGTCAGCCCTGGAGGAGCTCCTGAAGGCTCATCCAGGTCTGATTCTGACCGGCAACTCCTATCGTGGCATCGGTCTGAACGACTGCGTGGCAGCAGCTCAGCGGGCTTCAGATGAGGCGTTGACAGCAGCCTTTTAATGGGTGTCCCCACTAATTCCACGGCCTGGAACCGAAGGTTTTCCTGATTGTCCTTCGCCCGTCTTTAACGCAATGTTCATGACTCCTTGATTATTGAATATCGTAGGTTGGGGTGAGGAACGAACCCCAACGGATTTCATATTGCCAACAGCGTCATCGTTAGGGTTCACGATACGGCTGTTCACCCCAACCTAAATAAACTCGAAAGGCACACCCCGGAATATCACCATGGACAATTATGGCAAACTGACAACGATCAGCGCGACCAAAGTGATGAAGGTGTACATTATGTAGAGGTGCAGGTGACCATGCTGTAATTTCCTGACAGGCAGAAACTTTTCGTAAATGCGGGCAAGGAGGGGTAGATAAATCCGTTCAAGAACGGTTTCCGGCACATGGCTTTCAAAATGCGGATCAGCGGGAAATGGGCTGATGATGTGCGGGGTATGATGCTCGGGACGCAGAACACCGGCAAAAAGCTTAACCAGAATGTCGGCAAAGGATGATGCAGTGTATTGCATCCTGCTGTTCGGATCGAGATAGCCACATCCCCATGTGCCGGTGGCGGCAACAGTCGATTTCTTCACCTGGCCACGATACCAGAGCCATACACTGAACGTCACAGCAAGCAGGGCAACAGCAAGAACGGAAATCCAGGCAAGAGGCGCGGTTGCCGTCAAGGAAATAGTCTCGGGCGAGAGTGGCAGCCAAGCGCTTACGGCAGATTCCAGAAGGGGGACTACTGCTACGGGCGCCACTCCGATGACAAGGCAGACCATGGCCAATATCATCATGGGGAGCCGCATTGTCCACTTTGCCTCATGGATGGATGGCGGGAGTGGCGAGCGGGGCGCACCGAGAAAGACAACGCCGACTACCTTGACGAAGCAGGCAACAGCCAGACCACCGATCAGTGCCAGAGCCGGAGCTGCAAGGGCGGTAGCGATGGCGCCTGCGTCGCTGCCGGAAATAGTCCCGTTGAATAATCCCAGGTAGATCAGGAATTCACTGACAAATCCATTGAGTGGCGGCAATCCGCAAATAGCCACGGCGCCAATAACGAACGATAAGGCGGTCCAGGGCATGGAACGGAGGAGACCTCCCATTCGATCGATTTCCCGGGTTGCGACCGCATGGATGACAGAACCGGCGCCAAGAAAGAGGAGAGCCTTGAAGGTGGCATGATTCAGCACATGCAAGAGCGCGCCAGCCAGTCCCAGCAGAATAAGAATCGGTGAGCCGGTAGCCGAACCGATCAATGCCGTGCCGATTCCAATGGTTATGATGCCGATATTCTCGATGCTGTGATAGGCCAACAGCCGCTTGAGGTCATGCTGCCCCAGCGCAAAGAGTACACCGACTATCCCCGACACCATGCCCAGCACAATTATGACCATTCCCCACCAAAGCGGTATCCCCGAAAAAAATGATAACGTGCGCACCAGACCGTAGATGCCGATCTTGAGCATGATACCGGACATGATAGCGGAGACATGACTGGGGGCGTTGGCGTGAGCCGAGGGGAGCCAGATGTGAAGCGGCATGAGTCCCGCCTTGAAACCAAAACCGAACAGGGCAACCAGGAATATGGCGGTGGCAAGCGGCGCAGTAGCAATCAGGGCGCCGCTATGGGGGAACGTAAAAGCGCCTGAGATGCTCTTCAATAGTGCGAACAGGGCAAACAGGGCCAAGGTTCCCGTATGGGTGCAGATCATGTAAAGCGTGCCGGCGTCACGAACTTCCGGTGTGTGGTCGTCGGTGGTGAGAACGAAATAGGCAGCCAGCGCCATTATCTCCCAGGCCAGCAGAAACAGGCCAGCAGAACGCGCCATGATGACGAAGAGCATGGAAGAGACCAGCAGACCGAAAAATACGGTCAGTTTTCGGACGGTGCGGGGATTCTTCAGGGCGGACCAGTAGTCCAGGGCATAGATGCTGCAACAGGCGGCAACAATAAGGATCGGCAAGGCAAAGAAGGCTGTGAGCGGATCGATTCCGAATTCAGCCGGGCCGAAAGGGAACGGCCAAGCCAACTGATAGGTAACGTGTTGACGATGGAGTAACGTCATGACAGCAGCGACACCCCCTCCCGCAGCAGCCAGAATCATTGCCAGCGTTGCCATGCGCTGACCAAGCGTCGGGTTCAGAAAGCTCACCAAAAGCGGCGCTCCTGAAAAAGCAGCCAATAGCGCTGCTCCCAGGAGGAGCATTGAAGGAAGGTTTGCTGTCAGCTCTCCGGTCATTAGACACCTCTGCCGATATCTTTTTCTATTTCAAGAATGACAGCCAGGATCGCCTCTGCGTTGGATTGGCTGCCAAGAATATCTCGCAAGCGTTGGTCCCGCAAACAATAAGCCAGTTTTGAGAGCAGATGCAGATGCATCCTGATGGTTGGCGAGATGATGGTAAACAGAATCTGTACCGGCTTGCCGTCCAATGCCCCGAAATCAAGCGGTTGCGAGAGAAAGCAAAGGGCAATCTTCGGGACCGGCAACTGAACCAGGATCGGATTGCGCACATGTGGAATTGCGATACCATCACCTACTGCGGTTGTTCCCATTGCTTCGCGCGCCAGCAGCACCTGCAGGATGAATTCGGGATCGATCTCCGGCGGCAAATCCAGGATCGCTACGGCATTACGCAACACTGTTTCCTTATCATTACCCGGAACGTCACAATGGATGCCTCCGGCTTGCAGCGCCTGGCTCAAGGTCGGCAACGGACTGTTATCCGCATCAGGCATCTTGTACAGGGCCGGATTAACCTTTATTCCACGCTCTGTTGCCCATTCCAAGAGATCCACCGGGTTTATCCGGTAATCTCCCTGGATAGACTCCGCAGGCAAATTGTCTTTTTTTATCCAGCGAATGACGGTCTTTTCATCAACATAGAGCGCCTGTGCGGCATCTGATGGTTCAAGCTGCATAATTTTTATCCTTTGGAATAGCCTGGTATCTCTTCTATGCCGAGTTGTAAGCAAAGGGTCTTATCTACCTGGCTCATGAGTGATTTATTTATAAAGCCCAGCCGGTCACCGATCACGTTGCTCTTCTCGATGGTAAACAGGATGTGGGAGCTGATCTTGGCATCCCTTCCCAACCCATTGTCCAAAGCCGGTAAGAAGGTCTCGAAATCGTAGATCTTTTCCAGACGGGTAAAACTCAGGGGAATAATGGTCACGACCGGTGAATACTCGTTACTGATATTATTGCTCACCACCAGACAAGGGCAAACCTCCTGTTCCTGCACATCGGCATGAGGCAAATTAACCGCATAGATACCGCCGCGCTTAAACATCTCGTCTCTCCGTTACCGTTGATTCAAATTTTTTGAGCACCTCTTTCGTTTCCTCCGCAGTTGACTGATACCCTTCAATCAGACCTTTGTACGCCTTCTTTTTGACCTCTTCAAGTTTTTCCCTGGCTGCTTCCTCAAGAAACTGGCTCAATCCCCGCTGCCCATACAGGGACTTGATATCGTCCACGATCGGGGTTGGCAAGGTTATATTCAATCGTGTGTTAGGCATGACTGCACTCTCCCTGCATGCTTTATCTGTTATGCATTATATAAATAGTGTCTCATAATTTTATTGACGTATGAATATTTATAACATATATTTTCAACAAGTGTTATAAAATTTTACAGCACATTGCAATTTTATATCTCTCAGCAAACATGTCTTTAGGTACTCGGCAAAGATGAAATGTAAGATGGAATGTTTATTATTTGCCGAGTGCCTTATTGCGATATGAGCGAGGGAGCAGGTGAGAGGCCTTCGTGTTTTTTTCTGTTGATCCGACTATGTACCTTCTTGCCGCAGCAACACTTATGGCATTCTCAGGAGTGCCGGGGCTTGCGTTAAACAATCCTGTTTGGGGGCAACGAATTGCCGTTTTTTTCGTTGTTGCCGCATCCTTTATTGGTGAATTCGCCGTCATTGCTCTCCTGAGAGGTTACTTGGGAGCTACATACCAGATTGAATGGCCATTGCCGTTCGGACCGGCTCTTTTGTCTGTCGATCCTCTCTCAACAATCTTCCTTGTTCCCCTCTTTCTGGTTAGCGGGTGTGTTTCGGTATATTCCATTGCTTACTGGCCCGCCAGGGAGCAGCCCAGCGCCGGAAAACTTACGCTATTTCTCGGGCTCTTTTCCGCAGCTATGATCATGGTGCTCATGGCCCGCCACGGCGTGCTCTTTCTCATGGCATGGGAGGTCATGGCTTTGTCGGGATATTTCCTGTCGACGACAGAGCAACAGAATCCCGATGTGCAGCGGAGCGGGACCGTCTATCTCATCGCCACCCACACAGGAACCATGGCGCTGTTTGTCACGTTTTCGCTATTGCGGGAATCAATCGGCGCCTTCACCTTTCCTGAATCTCATTCCATTTCCCAGGGTGTGCCGGTTGCATCGGTAATTATCATAACCGCCCTGATCGGCTTTGGCGGCAAGGCCGGTATCATGCCCTTGCACTTCTGGCTCCCAGGCGCTCATGCCAATGCCCCCAGCCATGTTTCGGCCATGATGTCCGGCGTGATGCTGAAGATGGGGGTTTATGGCATTCTGCGAACATTGTCGTTTTTTGACGCACTGCCGGTTTGGCTCGGCTGGCTTATTCTCCTGCTTGGCGCCTGGTCGGCAATAAACGGCATTGCCCTGGCAGCTGGCCAAATCGACCTGAAACGACTACTGGCCTGTAGCAGTATAGAAAATATCGGTATTATCTTCATCGGCATCGGAATGGCGCTTGTCGGCCTGCAAATGCACGCTCCTTATCTGGTTGTATGCGGTCTCTTCGGCGCATTTATCCATATCATCAATCACAGCCTGTTCAAATCGCTCCTGTTTCTGGGAAGCGGGGCATTGATTCATAGCACCGGGACCCGTTTAATAGACCGGATGGGGGGCCTTGCCCGGCGCATGCCGATAACGTCTCCACTTTTTCTGGTCGGTTCTCTTGCCATATGCGGGCTGCCGCCGCTCAATGGTTTCGTTGGCGAACTGTTTCTCTACGTCGGCGCTATCACTGACGGGATCGTTTCTCCGTTGCCGCTGGCGGCCATGGCAGCGCCGATTTTGGCATTAGTAGGCGGGTTAGCGGTCATTACCTTTGTCAAACTCTTTGGGATCATATTTCTTGGCGCTCCGCGTTCAGACGCAGCCGCTCACGGCCATGAAGCAACAGCATCGATGATTGCTCCGATGTTTTTATTGGCGGGATGCTGTCTGGTTGTCGGCATAGCTCCTGTGCTGCTGGTGCGCCTTGTTACCCCTGCGATCATGTTTTATGGCGCCCTTACTGCCCCTGCAATCACCCAGGTTACCAGTCAGGTACCTCTTGCGCCGCTCACGATCACCAATATCCTGCTCATCATCCTTATCCTGGTGATCGGAATTGCTTACCTGCTGCGGCTGCGCAGATTGCCCGGTTCCCAGGGAGCAACCTGGGGGTGCGGTTATCTGCAACCAACACCCAGAATGCAATATACCGGCACATCGTTTAGTGAAATGGTGGTGAGCTTGTTAGGGGCAATAGTTGCGCCCAACCGCAGGAGGCCCAAACTGGTTGCGCCCATTCCTCATGCTGAAGCATATTTCCACTACGCGGTTACCGAAACAGTGCTTGACCGGATTCTGACACCGATCCTTCAAGGGATCGGACTGGCCTTTTTCTATCTCAGGAAGGTGCAGCATGGCCGGCTGCATATCTATTTGCTATATATCTTTGCAACTCTGTGCTGCCTGATGATCTGGACGCATTGAAGTATGTCTATCGACGTTTTCATCTTCTGTGAGGATGCACTTTATGACTGATATCATCATTCATTGCGCAGTGGCGCTGCTACTCCCACCCCTTCTGCCTGGTGTCATCGGAAAGACCAAGGCGGCTTTTGCCGGACGGACCGGTGCGCCATATTTCCAACCCTATTACGACCTGTTCAAGTTGTTCCGCAAGGGGTCGGTGTTCAGTGAAACCACAACATGGGTCTTTCGCGCCGGTCCTGTGATAACCCTGTCGGCAACGCTCATTGCCGTATTGCTGATTCCGCTGGGGCGTCATGCCGCGCCAATATCTTTCAGCGGTGATCTTATTCTGTTTGCTTACCTTTTCGGGTTGTCGCGGTTTTTCACTACCATCGCTGCCCTTGATACCGGCTCAAGCTTTGAAGGAATGGGAGCGGCTCGCGAGGTGACTTTTTCCTGCCTTACTGAACCGGCGCTATTTTTCACCTTGATCACGCTTGCCAGGATAAGTAAATCACTTACTCTTTCGACAATTTTGACCCATCCCACCCCCAAGATCTGGTTTGCCGCCGGAACCAGCATGCTGCTACTGGTAGGGGCGCTCTTCATCACCCTGTTGGCGGAAAACTGCCGCATTCCCTTTGATGACCCCAACACACACCTGGAATTGACCATGATCCACGAAGTCATGGTTCTGGATCACAGTGGACCTGCCTTTGGGATCATTCTTTACGGAGCGGCTTTAAAACTGTTCGTTTTTGGGGCGGTTTTTGTTAATGTCGCCTTCCCCTTCGCCACCGGGAACGCCTTTGCGGACTGGGCAATCTTCATTGTCGCCATGCTTGTCCTTGCAGTGGCAATCGGCATTGTCGAGTCGGTAATGGCCAGATTGAGGCTGGTGAATATCCCGCAACTTCTGGTAGGGGCCACTATCCTGTCAGCCTTTGCCATGTTGTTGGTATTGAGGTAACCTATGAACTTGTTAGCCGATCAACTGTTGGTACTGGTGATGCTGATTAACCTGGTCATGCTCGGAACGAGCCGATTGATTTTTTCCATCCGCGCCGTAGCTGTCCAAGGGGTTATCCTCGGTATTTTGCCTGGGTTGATTCACCCTTTTTCCGGTCACCTGGCCGGCATTACTACCGGCATTATCCTGGCCAAGGGTATTCTCATCCCGTATCTGATCAGTGATGCCGTCCGCAAGGCCCAGATCAAGCGCGAAGTGGAGCCATTCATCGGCTATGTGCCGACCCTGCTCTTGGGCGCCATATTCACAGCTCTTTCCTTTGCTTTTGCCGAAAAGTTGCCCCTGGCGCCTGAACACAAGGATCTCCTGTTTGTTCCGGCCTCTATCGCAACCCTCCTGACCGGTTTTTTACTCCTCACAACACGTCGTAAGGCCATTTCCCAGGTCATCGGCTATCTGGTGATGGAAAACGGTATTTTCGTGTTCGGCCTGTTGTTGACCGAGGCCATGCCGGTCATGGTGGAGGCTGGCGCACTCCTCGATCTTCTGGTGGGAATATTTGTCATGGGAATTGTCATCAACCAGATCAGCCGGGAGTTTTCGTCCATCGACACATCCCGCCTGCGGACCCTCAAGGAGGAGTAGCCGCATGTTGTATGCCCTTGTTCTGTTGCCCCTGTTCGGGGCGTTATGCGCCTGGATCGTATCGGATAACCGGATGCGACCCCTTGTTTTGCCAATAGTCGCTACAATCCATATTGTACTGACTGCCCTTCTCCTGGGAAATGCGCCGCCGCCATCCCTGGGAGGATGGATATGGCTCGATCCGCTGGGGAAGATAGTTCTACTCTGCATCAGCCTGCTGTTTGCCGTCTGCGCTTTCTATGCGGTCGGTTATCTCTCCTACCGTCAGGAGCGTTCCAACCGGGTTCTCTGCATGGGACTGCTGGTTTGCCTCTCGGCCATGGGGATGGTGACCATGACCCAACATCTGGGGCTCCTCTGGGTCGCTCTGGAGACTACCACCGTCTCGATGGCCCCCCTTATCTACTTCAATCACAATGCCCGCTCCATCGAAGCAACCTGGAAGTACCTCCTTCTCTGTTCCGTGGGGATCGGCCTGGCATTGCTAGGGTTATTGTTCCTTGCCTATTCAACCTACGTTGCACATCATGATGCAACCCTGCTGCTCGGACCACTAATGTCATCGGCCCACGATCTGAATCCAGCGTGGCTGCATGCGGCTGCAATCTTCCTACTGGTCGGCTATGGTACAAAGATGGGGCTGGCGCCATTGCATGCTTGGAAACCTGATGCCTACGGCGAAGCACCGGGACTGGTGGGCGCTTTGCTTGCCGGTGGTTTGGTCAACTGCGCATTTCTGGCGATCCTGAGGGTTTACCAGATCTGTCTGGCATCCGGCGCCGAAATCCTGTTTTTTCAACAGGCCCTGCTTGGGATGGGACTGGTATCTATGGCGTTTGCCGCTGTTTTCATGGCCCGCCAGGCCGACTTCAAGAGGATGCTGGCCTATTCGAGCGTCGAACATGTGGGAATTCTTGCTATCGGCCTTGGACTCGGCAAGGGCGCCTTGTACGGCGCGCTCTTTCATCTGCTGAATAACGGACTGACCAAGGGGGTGCTGTTCCTTTCATCCGGCAACATTCACCGGTCATATTCAAATAAGACAACAGACGTGGTCAAGGGGGCCCTGACACGCCTCCCCTGGTCAGGGGGGCTGTTTCTGGCCGGCTTCATAGCCATCACCGGATCACC
>JBAYZR010000141.1:0-8782 GCA_041672425.1 Pedobacter sp.
CTGAACTGATTGAGGCAAACCGCAGACGTAGCAGAGCTACGTTGAGGATTTGGTGATTGAAGTTCGGTCAAAGATGGCCTGAAGATGAGATGCAAGATGGCCATGTTATTTTTTTACAGCTCCTAAGCACAAGATCATGCTGGTGGCTCTCATTACGACCGGTACAGCGCTTTCACTGGTTTCACTTGTCCTGATTGGAACCGAGGTTCAGCGTTACCACAGGGACATAATAAGAAACACCAGCATAATCGCCGACATGGTGTCTTATTCCGCCACAACCTCCCTCATGTTTGCTGATCCCAAAGGTGGGAGCGACGCACTTTCTCCCCTCAGTGCAAAGCCAGCTTTTGGCGCATGGGCAAAAACTTCGATATTGTCAATCCGATCATGTCGAATGGACAGCGTATCGGATTCTGTCCCTGGAAATCACATCCGCATCTCGTAAATCCCAGTCACTGGCAAACACCGCTACTTATCACACAGGAGGACTTACTGCGTTCGGATGTCACGAACATTCCCGATGCCCTTCGTATGGTACCAGACGTAACAGTAGCCAAAATCGATTCAAGCAAATGGGCCGATCTGATCAGATAACGTAAGAATGCAAGAATGTAGTTCCCCTCGACTTTTTTTGAGGCTATAACATGACGGAATAACAGTTTATTTTTTTGGTGTGGTTAAAGATGGGTTAAGCCCTTGACAATAATGGGGATGCGGACTATGTTTTTAATTTTCAATAAAAATTTACACCTGCACACGAGTAAAAAAACCTTGTTTTTTAATTTAACTAACTTTGGAGATCCATCATGGCAAAATTCAAGAACTCACTTGAGTATCACTCCAGCGGTAGAAAAGGCAAAATCGAGGTAATTTCCACCAAACCATGCCAGACAGCCGCTGATCTGTCGCTGGCCTACTCTCCCGGTGTAGCCGAACCATGCCTGGCGATCCAGAAGAACCCCGAGGATGCCTACAAGTACACCGCCAAGGGCAACCTGGTAGCGGTTGTCTCCAATGGCACCGCCGTGCTGGGACTGGGCAACCTGGGCGCCCTGGCCGGCAAACCGGTCATGGAGGGGAAGGGCATCCTCTTCAAACGTTTTGCAGATATTGACGTCTTCGACATCGAACTCAACACCGAAGACCCCGACGAAATAATCAAGGCCTGTCAACTCCTGGAGCCGACCTTCGGCGGCATCAATCTGGAGGACATCAAGGCCCCGGAATGTTTCTATATCGAAGAAACCCTCAAGAAGACCATGAAGATCCCGGTCTTCCACGACGACCAGCATGGCACCGCCATAATCTCCTCGGCAGCGCTGATCAACGCCCTTTTTCTTGTTGGAAAAAAAATCGAGGACATACGCATTGTCGTCAACGGGGCCGGGGCTGCCGCCAACTCCTGCGCCAAGATGGCCTTTGCCCTGGGCGTCAAACCTGACAACATGATCATGTGCGACACCAAGGGAGTCATCTATAAGGGACGCGTAGAAGGGATGAACCCCTACAAGGAACTCTTCGCGACCGACACCCCATTTCGTACCCTGGAAGAGGCTGCAGCAGGGGCCGATGTGCTGTTTGGCCTCTCTGTCAAAGGCGCCTTTACCTCCGGGATGATCGCCAGCATGGCCCCTGACCCGGTCATTTTCGCCATGGCCAACCCTGACCCCGAAATCACCCCGGAAGCAGCCCATGCCGTGCGGGATGATGTCATGATCGCCACCGGTCGCTCCGACTACCCCAACCAGGTCAACAATATCCTTGGCTTCCCCTTTATCTTCCGGGGAGCCTTGGACTGTCGCGCTACCTGTATCAACGAAGAGATGAAACTGGCTGCCGTCAAAGCTCTGGCGCAACTGGCCCGCGAGGAATGCCCTGACTCCGTCTGCAAGGCATACGGCAACCAGAAATTTGTCTTCGGCCGCAACTACATCATACCCAAGCCGTTCGATCCGCGTGTCCTGTTGCATGTCGCCCCGGCCATTGCCCAGGCCGCCATGGAAACCGGCGTAGCCCGCCAGCCGATCAAAGACATGGCCAAGTACATCGAACACCTCGAATCGACCCAGGGCAAGTCCAAAGAGATCATGCGCATGATCATCAACAAAGCCAAGAGCGATCCCAAAAGCATCGTTTTCCCCGAAGGCGACAACGAAAAGATCCTCAGGGCCGCCAAGGAGTTGGTGGAGGAAGGGATCGCAAAACCGATTCTTATCGGCGACAAGAAGAAAATCAAACAGAAAATGGCAGAACTTCATATCGAACTGGATGTACCGATCATTGATCCAGCGGAATCGGAACTGACGGGAATATATGCCGAAGAATTATACCGTATGCGGCAGCGTAAGGGACTCACCCTTTCCGAATCCCAGCGCATCCTGCGACGCAAGTCGCGCACCCATTTCGGAGCCATGATGGTTCATTCGGGCGATGCCAACGCCCTGCTGGGTGGCATTGACACCCACTACCCTGAAACGATCCGACCGGCGCTGGAAGTGCTTGGCAAACAGCAAGGCCTGGCAAGTGTGCATGGCCTCTACATGATGGTATTCAAAAATGATGTCTACTTCCTGGCCGACACGACTGTCTCGATCGACCCCACCGCCGAGGAGTTGGCTGAGACCGCCATCCTGGCAGCCGAGAAGGTCCGTATGTTGGATATCGAACCGCGGGTCGCCATGCTCTCCTTCTCCAATTTCGGGTCTGTGAACCACCAACAGACACTCAAGGTCAGACGTGCGACGGAAATAGTCAAGGAACGCGCACCGGATCTGATCGTGGAAGGCGAAATGCAAGCCGATACAGCTGTTGTTCCGGAACTGCTGGATGGCTTCACCTTCTCAAAGCTCAAGACAAACGCCAACATCCTGATCTTCCCGGACCTCAACTCCGGCAACATCTGTTACAAGCTGCTCCACCACCTGGGAGGCGCCGAGGCGATCGGCCCGATCCTGATGGGAATGAATAAGCCGATTCACGTTCTGCAACGCGGCGATGGCGTCGATGCCATTGTCAATATGGCGGCGATTGCCGTGGTGGATGCGCAAACAACATGATCAAATTACCCGCATAGAGAATACACGCCATTTTCAAAACGATTTCAGCATATTAACAGTATTATTTGTTTTGACATCAAGAATAAATTGATTTAGTTTTCAGCCAGATCTCTAGTGATCGCTCTGGACTAACTACTCTAGGAGGCACGGATGTTCCTTCTTCCCAAAGGCAGCCCCCTGTTTGAAAACCTTGCTGTTTCCAAGCTCAAGTTGCCTGAAGTCTTGTCAAAACTGAGTACCGGCAGTTTCACCGGATACGCCAGCTTCGTCTTCCAATCCTCAACCACCATTTTGGTTTTTGAATCAGGCAAACTGGTAAGCGCCCTTCTCGAAGAACAAAAGGGCAACCGCCAGACTGGATTCGAGGCAATATCCAACCTTGTCGAACTCATGGTAAGTTCAGGAAGCGGCGCCCTGAACGTCTACAAACTATCAAAAGACCTCACCATGTGCATACACGCCCTGCTCCAGGGTGAGATCCTCTACAAGGCGCAGGAACTCAAACTGATCGACATCAGGACGCTGCTGGAAAAGATAAAGACAGACCATATGAACGGCTGTCTGCGCATCTACACTGATGACCGCTCCGCCATAATTTTTTACAAGGATGGAAACCCGCTCGGCTTCTTCCACGACGGTTCTCAAGACATTGAGATATCATCCACGGAATCACAAAAAATTGCCGGACTTCCAGGCGCCAAGATCGACCTTTACTCGACCCATGACATTGTGGAACTAATGAGTATAGATCTACTGGAAGTCGTTAACATCCAACAAATCTGGGACACTGCCATCTTACTCAATCAGTCGGAAAGAGACAAAACCAGCAAAGAGCGTGAAGAACATGATCGGAAGATTGCTAACCTCAAGCTTGCTGATTTGGAAGAGCAGGTCAAAGCGATTGTCACAGAATACGTTGGAAAGGTAGGACGCGGCGTTGTTGACAAAGAGGTTGCCGAACAGGGAGGAAATAGCTGTCTTATGGATGAAACAAGGGGAGCGAAATTTCTTGTTGGTGTAGAGCGGTCAGCCAAATTGCTTATCGGCGCAAAAAACATCCAGGCTATGATGACAAAAATATCATCTGCCACTGGCTTGGCAAAATCTGACTTATTAAATTATTAATGAAGTATTGGAGGCTATATGGAATATTATATTGATCTACTAATCCGACTGAATCCTTTTGACGCCATCCAGGTTATTTTGTGGGGACTCGCCGGGGTCATTAGTTTCTACTTCAGCATCGGAAATGCGCGTGTGTGGACCAGTATATCCCTGGGCTTTTTTCTGGTTTTCCTCAGCCAGGCGTATCTTATGAACCCCTTTGTGGAAAGCTACTACAAACTATCAGCCTTCCACTACATCATCGGCACTGTGGCAATCATGGTTATCACCCACGGTTTTCTTGAGTATTACGTATTCTGTCGCACCTTCGAAATTTCGGGTAAAAAAGTTGTTGTTTATCTGACAACTGCCCTCATCCTGGTTGTATCCGGAATTTTTCTGGCAATCAATCCCACTCCCAGCCCCAACACCATCAGGAACATCAAGATGGTGGAAAATTCCATCTGGGTTTTTCTTTCACTGATGAATCTCGAACTAATCCGTAAAATCTACCTGGCCATCAAAGATTCGACTATATCCAAGGGATTCTTCGCATTTGGCATTGTATTTTTATGTATTTTCCTCTGGAAAGGTTCTGAGCTTTATCTACAGGTTTACCAGTGGGATAAGGAATGGATCGAAATTATTACACTCACCGATGAGGAAACCAATATCCAAGACTTTCTCGGCCGGGTCGAGTTTTCGCAGATGGTCAACAGATATGCCGGTCTACTTTCAGGATTCTCGGTTGGCGGAACATTTGTCTACATCTATCGTCTGCTCAAATAACCCGATAAAGATGTCTTTGCGGCATTGCTGATCATGATAAAGAAGGAGCTCAAAATGATACGATTTTATTACATCATGGCACTGTTGCTTACACTTACAATGTTTTCCACCGCCGATGCTCGCATAAAAGTTCAGGGAAGCGGCGAACAGCTGAATTTTGATCCCGAAAGCATTCCTCCAAACTTCACCACCTCCTACGAGATTATGAACCAGATATGTACTAACTGCCATTCCATGAAACGGATCGTTATTGCCGTACAAACCGGAAAAGGTCCGGATACTAAACAAGCATTCGACAAACAGGCTGTAAAGGCTTACTGCATCAAAATGCTGCGAAAAAAGGATAAGGTTTTAATGACCAAAAGTGATATCAAAAATGTCTACCAGTTATTAAACTATCTGTTGGATGAAAATGCCAGATGAAGTCAACGCCTATATCATTCCCCCAATCTGAAGACACGTATTTGGTTGGTATTGTTCCGAGCCGCGACCGGCGCGCCCATGGTCATTACCACCATATTCCCCACGCTAAAGCCGTTTGCAAGCAAGAGTCGACCGGCCTCGGCCACCATGTCATCCGTATTGCTATGCATCTGCATCAACAATGAATTTATCCCCCAGTAGAGGGACAGCTTCCTACGCACCCGCTCATCGGGTGTAATGGCAAGAATAGGCGCATTCGGTCGGCAGCCAGCCATGAGCGCCGCAGTGTGGCCGCTTTCGGTCATGGCCACGATCGCCTTTGCGTCAAGTGATTCGGCAGCTTCCGAAGAAGCTCGGGCAATAGCGATGTCGATCTCGCTTCCTTCCGGATTGAGGTGGTGCGAGTTGTGCAACGTTGACCGTTCAATAGTCAGGGCAATTTTTGCCATTGTTGAGACCGTTTCCAGCGGATAACTTCCGACAGCTGTCTCGCCCGAAAGCATCACGGCATCTGTTCCGTCCAATATTGCGTTGGCAACATCAGAGGCCTCAGCTCTTGTCGGTCGAGAGTTATCGGTCATGGACTCCAGCATCTGGGTCGCGGTAATGACCGGTTTACCTGCTTGGTTACATGATCGGATCATCCTCTTCTGAATCAATGGGAGTTGTTCCGGCTCCATCTCCACCCCAAGATCGCCTCGCGCCACCATGAGCGCGTCGGCAACGGCGATTATGTCATCCAGATTATCCACTGCCTCCGGTTTTTCGATCTTGGCAATCACTGGAATCTCGCTGTTTAATCTGGCCAGCTCTACCTTGATATTTATTATATCGTTCCGGGTGCGGACAAAGGAAAGCGCAACCCAGTCAACACCGATCCCGACGCAGAAGCGAAGATCTTCCAGGTCCTTTTCGGTCAGGGAAGGAGCAGAAACATTAACCTGAGGCAGGTTGATACCCTTTTTGTCCTTAAGTACCCCTCCTTTGACCACCAGACAGCGCACCTTTCCTGCGACTGTACCAATTACCCGCAACTCCATACGGCCATCATCAAGCAAGATCCTTGATCCAGTCCGTACGTCGTGCACGAGCCCCTCGTAAATAGTTGGAATTATATTCGGGTCGATCTGTACCTCGCCAACCGCTATCTCAACTTCGGTTCCGTCTTTCAGTTGCATGGAACCGTTCAACATTATCCCTGTACGGATCTTAGGCCCTTGCAGGTCAGCGATGATCCCAACCGGTACATTGCATGAGACCGCAGCTTTCCTGATAGCCTCCAGGGCTGTTCGCTTCTCTTCATGACTGCCATGGGAAAAATTGAGACGGAAAAGGTCAACGCCTTCTGCAATAAGCTTTTCAGCCATCCCCGGAAGAGCGCACGATGGTCCCCATGTCGCTACAATCTTGGTACGCTTTATTTCTCGCATGCTATCCAACCAATCGGGGAATGTACTTCTTGGATTTTAACGTCAGCTATTTATTGTTTTTAGAAGGAGTTTTGTGTGCGGAGACAAACAGGTTTTTTAACTTGATGGAATCATCTTCTTTATATCCCAATTCGTTGCAGCTTTCATAAACAACAATTCTCTGCGGCAGGCCAGACGGCTTATGCCGATGTCCGGCCAACCGCAGAGAAGCTACAAGATCCGGTATTGTTAGTTTTTAATGCTCGTTACCATGATGTTCGACCTTTTCCCAACCAGTCCACATCGGTTTGAAATAGGCCAGTGGTGTTGAACCCAATGTCGCCAGGTAAACATGTGTAAAAATGAAGGCGCAGAGTGAACAAGCCACCAGGAAGTGTATGATAACAAGGATTTTAAGCCCACCGATCACGAGGAGAATTTCGCGCATCGGTCCTATATTCATAAGCAGGATACCGGTTATGATTACTAACGGCACAAGCACTAACATGATGACTAGATAGGCTGATTTCTGAAGAGGATTGAACTTGCTTTCCGGTGTGGCATGGTGCGGGTTTGGCGCGCCAAAGAAATACGCAAAGAAATAGAAAATTACTTGCCTGTATAGGCCGGTCGTCAGATCGCTCACTTTGGGTATGTAGATGTCTATTAATGAGTTATCAGCTAACATATAGTAGATCAGCCAGATACAAAAAGAGAGCGCCACTACGATCCCTGCGGTGTTGTGCAGCATTATGGCGGAACGATAGCTACCTAAAAATGTAACATATTCCGGGAAGCGGATTTGAGCCCCAGAGAGACACAGGGTAACTATTCCCAATGCGTTGAGCCAGTGCCAGATACGAATGGGAACTGGTTGAAGATAGATCATTTTCGTGCTCATGACAGTACTCCTTTATTTTCTGTTTTTTATGCTCAGGAAGCGGAAAAACCCGTGCCCGACCGGCATTATCATTCCGCAAACGATGATGAATAAACCGATATAGTTAAGGATACCATTGCGGGTAGATCCCATAAGGTAAAAATGTGGAACGGCTTTCAGGGCATCCAATGCCGCACCCTTTTCGACTGCCACATGCCGGAAGGCGCCATTTGGTTCTGGTAAAGACAGGAAGCTGGTCTGCATGATTTCCGGACCTGATGCGTGGCAGAAAGTACAATTCCAACGATTGTCGAATGTCTGGAAGGAATGTGTGGGCTTGACCGGGGTCATCATTGCCTTCAGATAAAGATTTTTGCTGGAAGAATTGCTGTTAAACTTCCGTAATTCGTCCAGAGAAATAACGTTGTCGTGGTTCGTGTCGATTAAATATTGAATGTTGTCATCATTGGTATATTTTCGCAGAATCTCATAAGGAACCAGAGAGGGTTTTGATTCTGAGTCAAAATGTTCCAGTTTGGCGATATAGATGTTGATAACGTAGTTTTCAGCCTTGCTGTGGCAGGTAACGCAGGCTATTGCTCCAAGATGCAGTCCGGCCTGAGGCAGCCATTTGGAGTGGGATGCGGTTATCTTGTTATTGTCGTGACAACCGGCACATTGTTTGTTCATTCCAGTGGCGGTGCTTTCTGCTGCCGTGTAAACACTGTGTGGATTATGGCATCCGTTGCAGGACGCTTTTGTCGCATGGATACTAGCTGAATACTGGGTCTTGATCTCGCCGTGGCAATCGCCACAAGTGGTTTTACTCGCTGCGGACTTGCCTCCGTCGGGATGATTGCTGGCAATTGTCTCGTGACATGCTTTGCAACCGAGTTCGGCATGACTGGTCTGGCCAAAGTTTATCGGATTGATATAGTTTTGAACGCCTACGGTTCCCTGATCGCTATGGCAGCCCATACAGGCTTCGTTTTTACTTGTGTTGTTACCAACAGAAGGATCGGCGGCTCGCGCCTGATTTACAGTTGTAATGCAGGAAAAAATGAACAACGCCATGATAATGCTATGCTTCGTTAGAAGTGAACGGTTTCCGTGTTTCACGG
>JBAYZR010000142.1:0-8771 GCA_041672425.1 Pedobacter sp.
GCGGGTTGACCGGCAGACCCCAGCTTGCAATGGCATCGAAGAAATCCTGTTGGGAGTCGAACTCAGTCCCCTCGACAATGCCTGGGGCGTAGCAATATACCGACAGCGGACGGCGGGCTGTGATGCTCGGGTCCAACTGGCGTAACGATCCGGCGGCAGCGTTTCGCGGGTTGGCAAAGGGTGGTTCGCCATTCTCCTCTTTTTCGCGATTGATCTGCTGAAAAGCCGCCAATGACAGATAGATCTCTCCCCGCACCTCCAACAGACCGGGGATCTGTTCACCGTTAAGGCGCAACGGCAATGAACGAATCGTCCTGACATTTTCTGTCACATCCTCGCCGGTGATGCCATCGCCACGGGTGGAGGCGATTTTCAGCAGACCGTCGCTGTAAACCAGTTCCACTGCAAGGCCGTCCATCTTGGGTTCGCAGAGATAGTTGATTCCGTGGTCCAGCGCCAGTCCGAGGATCTTTTTGACCCGCAGATCGAACTCCCTGATTTCTTGCTCGTTGACGGCATTCTCCAGGGAGAGCATCGGTAAACGGTGTGTTACGGCCCTGAATTTATCAAGGCTGGCGCCTCCCACCCGCTGGGTAGGAGACTCAGCTGTCACCAAAGCGGGGAAACGTTCCTCCAGCGCCTGCAATTCGCGGAAAAGGAGGTCGTAGTCGGCGTCGGGAATCTCCGGGTTATCGAGCTGATAATACAGCCGGTTATGATGTTCCAACAGGCGACGCAACTCCTCTATCCGCCTATGGGCGAGTTCTGTGGGGTCAAGCGGATCAAGAAGCGATAGCTGCATTGGTATCCTTATGATTGACATTGCGTCAGGTTACAGTATTATTTCGATAATTTCAACGCCTCCCGATGTTCCGGAAAAATCATGCAACAGTCCCGTCTGGACGCCTTCCGACAGTGGTTTAACTGTTACGTCCAAACCTTTTGTGATATCGATCCCGAAGGGCTCAAAAACATCCTCCTCAAGATTGAGCATACCCACAAGGTATGCGCTGTCATGGAGATACTTGCCGTTGGAGAAGGACTTACGCCGAAGGAGTGCCGCATTGCCTCCGCAGTGGCCCTGCTGCATGATGTAGGACGTTTCCCGCAGTACCGCCGATGGCGCACCTTTCGCGACAGCGACTCCGATAACCACGCCCGCCTGGCGATCGAGGTCATTCGTGAGCAGCGGCTATTGGATGATCTCGACCCGGCAGAACGGCTGCTGATCGAGGAGGCGGTTCGTTTCCACAATATGCTGGCGGCGCCTGAGCAGGTACAGTCACCAACCAAGCTGTTCATTCGGTTGATCCGCGATGCCGACAAGCTCGATATATGGCGAATCTTTCTGGGTCTTTTTGACCTGCCCAAGCAGGATCGAGCCTCGGCCGCCTGCCTGGATCTGCCCGACCTGCCCGGCTGCACACCTGCATGCTTGAAGGCGCTGCTGGAGCAACGTGTCGTCCGGCTGGATGAATGTCGCGTGCTCAACGACTTCAAGCTGCTACAGATATCGTGGGCGCTTGATCTGGCTTTTTCCACATCGTATCGCCTCCTGCTGGAGCACGATTACATCTCGCGTCTGGCGGCAACACTCAATGGCCGCGTGGATGTGGCGGAGGCCATCAAGGGGATACGAACCGAGGTAGTCCGCAGAGCCGGAAAAACACCCGACAACGGGTCAGCAGACAGTTAATCGCGGAGGTGATGATGGAGACCAAGCTGCGCATGGTCCTGCCGGACCAGGAATTACTGAAGCTCTACGAACAGATGTTCCTTTCGCGCGAGTTCGAGGAACGCTGCGCCGAACAGTATGCCAAGGGGCACATCACCGGTTTTCTGCACCTGTACAGCGGCCAGGAGGCGGTGGCGGTCGGCGCCACGGCCAGCCTGCACAAGGACGACTACATCCTCTCGGCCTACCGCGAGCATGCCCAGGCCATCGTGCGCGGGGCAGAACCGCGACGGGTGATGGCCGAGCTGTTTGGAAAGAGCACCGGAATCTGCAAGGGCAAGGGGGGCTCGATGCACCTCTTCGACCCATCCCTGAACTTCATGGGGGGCTATGCCATTGTCGGCGGCCAGTTCCCGATTGCCTGCGGCCTGGCCTTCAGCGCCAAGTACCGGGGCGAAGACCGTATCGCAGCCTGTTTTTTCGGGGATGGGGCAGTCAACCAGGGCACCTTTCATGAATCGCTCAACTGGGCCCGACTATGGGAACTGCCGGTATTGTTCATCTGTGAAAACAACTTCTACGGCATCGGCACCGAAGTGCACCGTTCCTCGGCCCTGGCCCATATCCACAAGCGCACCTGCGGCTACGACATCCCCTCCGAGAAGGTGGACGGCATGGATGTGATCGCGGTCTACAAGGCGGTCAAACATGCCGCCGAAAAGGTGCGCGAGAGCGGACTGCCCTATTTTATCGAGGCCACCACCTACCGTTTCCGGGGGCACTCCATGGCCGATCCCGGTAAATACCGCTCAACCGCTGAACACGATTTATGGAAGAGCCGCGACCCGCTGCCCAGTTTTGCCAAACAGCTGTTGGAGGAAGGGATTGCCGACCGTACAGCACTGGACGCCGTCGAGGCCCGCTGCAAGTCGGCAGTGGATGAAGCGGTGCTTTTTGCCGAAGAATCGCCATGGCCTGAGGATGATCAAGTGTGGGAGGATATCTATGTCTGAGATGACCTATCGCGATGCCATCAATCTGGCCCTGAAGGAAGAATTGCGCCATGACCCGTCCATGGTTGTGTGGGGCGAGGACGTGGCCTTGTACGAAGGCTCCTTCAAGGTTACCCGCGGGCTTCTGGCCGAGTTCGGCGAGGAGCGGGTCAAGGACACCCCCATCTCGGAGAACACCATCATCGGTGTTGCCGTGGGGGCTGCCATGGGCGGACTCAGGCCGGTGGTGGAACTGATGACCGTCAACTTCGCGCTGCTGGCCATGGACCAGATCATCAACCACATGGCCAAGGTCAGTTACATGTTCGGTGGCCAGACCCACGTCCCGATGACCATCCGCATGCCGGGCGGCGGCGGCAGCCAACTGGGGGCCCAACACTCCCAGAGCCTGGAAACATACTTCATGCACTGCCCCGGCCTGCGCCTGGTTTACCCGGCCACCCCGACCGACGCCAAGGGGCTGCTGAAGAGCGTCATCCGCGACAACAACCCGGCCATCTTCCTGGAACACGAACTGCTCTACAACAGCAAGGGGGAGGTGCCGGAAGACGCTGATTTCCTGATCCCCATAGGGCTAGCCGATGTCAAGCGGGCGGGCGAACAGGTCACCATCGTGGCCTATGCCCGTATGACCATCCTGGCGCTACAGGCAGCCGAGGAACTGGCCAAGGAAGGCATCTCCTGCGAGGTCGTGGATCTGCGCAGCCTGGCTCCGCTGGATACCGAGACCATCCTGGCTTCGGTCAGGAAGACCGGCCGGGCCGTGGTGGTGGAGGAGTGTTGGCGAACCTGCGGCTTGGGAGCCGAGATCGCTTCGCGCATCTTCGAGGGTTGTTTCGACCTCCTGCAGACCCCGGTCAAACGCGTCTCGGGGCTGGATGTGCCCATGCCCTATTCCCGCAAAATCGAGAAACTCTGCATCCCGCAGGTGGAGAACATCGTAGTTGCGGTGCGGGATGTGGTTTCTGGCAGCTACTGATAAGAAGGAGAGGTGACATATGGCCGTCGAGATAACCATGCCCAAACTGTCTGACACCATGACCGACGGCAGTTTCATTGCCTGGCGCAAGAGCGTTGGCGAGCGGATCGAGCGGGGCGAAGTGATCGCCGAGGTGGAGACCGACAAGGCGGTCATGGAGCTGGAGGCCTTTGCCTCGGGTGTACTGTTGAAGACCATGGCCAAGGTAGGCGAAACCGTACCGGTCGGTACTGTGTTGGGCCTGATCGGCGAACCGGGAGAGCTGACGGCGGAGGCGCAGCCTGCATCAGCTTCGGTTGTCCAGCCAACGTCTGCTGTTGCAAAACCGCCAGCCGAGCCGCCTGTGAAGACAGCGGTGACGACAGCGCCGCCAGCGCCGTCGGCAGGCAGTCCTGAGCCGGATGGACATGAAAAGGCCTCGCCACTGGTGCGCCACATGGCCCGCGAACTGGGTATCGATCTGTCCCGGATTCAGGGCAGTGGACCAGAAGGGCGGATTTTGCAGGAAGACCTGCAGGGTTTTGTTGCCCAACATCCGGGAGGTGCGGCGTCACCGCCTGAACAACCGCTCGCGCCTGCGGCGCAACAGCTGGAACCGGCGGCGACCGCTACCAGGCCGGATGTCGTAGCGGCCCCCAGTGCCATGCGCCAGGCTATCGCCGCCACTGTCAGCCGCTCCTGGCAGGAAATACCGCACTTCTTCGTTACGATTGAGATCGCAATGGATGTCTGCCTGGAAATTGTCACTGAGCTGAAGGGCGGCGATAATACTGTCGATTTCCAGGATCTGGTGGTCAAGGCCTGCGCTGCTGCCTTGGGACAGTTCCCGTTGCTGCTGGGACCGGCGCCAGAAGATGATATTCACATCGGCTTTGCGGTTGCCCTGCCGAACGGTCTGCTGCTGCCGGTCATCAGAGCTTGCCAGAGTCTGTCTCCGGTCGGTATCGCCCACGAGACGGCTCGCCTGGCGGAAAAGGCCCGCTCCGGTCGGCTGACGTCCGCCGAACTGCTCGGAGGACGATTCTCCGTGTCAAATCTAGGCATGTTTGGTGTGGATGAATTCACCGCGCTGATCATGCCGGGCCAGGTGGCCATCCTGGCGGTCGGCGCCGTTGTGGATCGTCCGGTGGTTCGCCACGGGCAGATCATTGCCGCGCCGACCATGCGAGTTACCCTTTCCTGCGACCACCGGGTGGTGGACGGCGCCTATGCTGCCGCATTTTTGTCCGAACTGCGCCGTCTACTGGAACAGCCTGTTTCATTGCTGATCCAGCAAGCCACCTAATTTCATATTGACATCCCGAAGCGCGCCCACAAAATAATCCACCCATCTTCGCTGTAAAGGAACCGCTGATGCCATTGAAAACACAGCTCATCCCTGCTGAAAAGCTCCGCTGGACCTGCGATCCCGCCCAGTTCGACTTTGAGACAACCTCTGAGTTACCCGACCTGGAGGGCGCCATTGGACAAAAGCGGGCATTGCGCTCCATCGAGTTCGGTTTCGGAATGGAGGAAACAGGATTCAACCTCTATGTTTCCGGAGAAACCGGCACCGGTCGAGCCTCCACCATCCGCAGCATCCTCAAAAAAAGGGCCAGGAACGAACCGCAGCCCTGCGACTGGGTCTACGTCTACAACTTCAAGGACAACGACTCGGCAGTTTCCCTGTCGCTACCAGCAGGCATGGGTAGTCAGCTGTCAACCGACATGAAGGAACTGATCGAGGCATTTAAGACGGACATTCCCAAGGCGCTGGAGAGCAAGGAATACGAGACCCGCAGATCCGAGATTCTTGAAGAGTATCAGGAAAATAACAATGCATATTTTCAGGGCCTGGAGAAGGATGCCGAGGAACACGGTTTCGCCTTGCAGCGCACCGTTTCGGGCCTGGTGATCGTTCCGCAAAATAACGGTAACAATTATACCCAGGAAGAGTACGAGGCGCTCTCTGCCGATGACCGCGAGAAGCTGGAACATACCGGCAAGGAGCTGACAGAAAAGCTGAATGACATCCTGCGTCAGGTGCGGGACAGCGAGAAGGCCACCAAGGAAGCTCTTTCCCAGGCCGACCGTGACCTTGGGATGTCCTGTCTGGGGCATCGCCTGGCTCCCCTCAAGGAAAAATATGCGGGGCTGGACAAGGTATCCTCCTACTTGGAGGCAATCCAGGAGGACATCCTGCTGAACCTGGAGGATTTCAAACCACAGGCGCCGCAACCACAGATTCCCGGCCTGAAATTACCCCGTCAGGAGCCTTCTTTTGAACGCTACGAGGTCAATATCCTGGTGGACAACAAAGAGACCGAAGGCGCTCCCGTCATATTTGAATCAAATCCCACCTACAACAATCTTTTTGGCCGGATCGAGCACGTCATGCAGTACGGGGGCACAGCGGTAACCGATTTCACCATGATCCGTTCCGGAGCGCTTCACCGCGCCAATGGCGGCTATCTGGTGATTGACGCACGCGAGATACTGATTAATCCCTTTGTGTGGGATTCGCTCAAGCGCTGTATCCGCACAGGCGAGATCAGGATCGAGGATGTGTTGGAACAGTACCGTTTCATGACCATGGTGACCCTCAAACCCGAGCCGGTAGAACTTCAGACAAAGATCATCATGATCGGCACACCCTGGATCTACTATCTGCTGTTCTACCTTGACCCGGACTACCGCAAGTTTTTCAAGGTCAAGGCCGAGTTCGACAGTCATGTCGTCCGCTCGCCTGAGATCATGAGGGATTATGCCCTGTTTGTCGCCACCAACTGTCGCTGCGAAAAACTCCTGCACTTCGACCGCAATGGCATGGCCGCCCTGCTGGAGCATACAGCCCGCATGGTGGAGGACCAACACAAACTCTCCTCTCAATTCATGGAGATCGCCGACTTTATCCGCGAGGCAAGCTACTGGGCCCGTAAAGACGACCATACTATTGTCACCGATTCCGATGTACACAGAGCTGCCGAGGAAAAACTGTACCGGGTCAACCGCATCGAAGAGCGACTCCATGAACTGTATGAAGATGGCACTATCTTGGTGGATACGGATGGTTCAGTGGCTGGACAGATCAACGGGCTTTCGGTGATCAGCCTTGGAGACCACACCTTCGGGCGTCCGTCCCGCATCACGGCCCAAGTCTATACGGGTCAGGCAGGGATGGTCAATATCGAGCGCGAGGTCAAGCTCTCCGGCCCGATCCACGATAAGGGGGTCATGATACTGACCGGCTACCTGGGTGGTACATTTGCCGTTGAACGTCCGTTGTCCCTGTCTGCCTCGATCTGTTTCGAGCAGTCATATGACGGCATTGAGGGAGATAGCGCTTCATCCACAGAGCTATATGCACTGCTGTCGGCCCTTGCCAACATTCCGATCAAACAAGGCATCGCCGTTACCGGTAGCGTCAACCAGCGCGGAAAGATCCAGCCCATCGGCGGAGTCAATTTCAAGATCGAAGGGTTCTTTGCCGTCTGCAAATCAAAAGGCCTGAGCGGGCAGCAAGGGGTCATGATTCCCAAGGTCAACGAGCGGCATCTGATGCTGAATAATGAGGTGGTGGAGGCTGTCAGGGCTGGTACGTTCCATATCTGGAGTGTTGAGACCATTGAGCAAGGAATCGAGATCCTGACCGAAATGGCCGCTGGCGCGCGGGGCAAGAGCGGGAGGTTTCCCAAGGGAACGCTCTACCATCTGGTGGATGAACGTCTGAGGACAATGGGAGAGAAGTTGATACAGGCTGAAAAAAACAAACGGAAACCGCACAAGAAACCGCTAGCGCCGCCAGCGCCCAAAGTAATTACATAGGAGGATATATGGCTATTGAGTGGAGAGAATCACTTGCAATTGGGGTAGAGGCGATAGACAACCAGCATAAAGAGTTATTTATACGATTTGATTCTCTTTTGAACGCCTGCAAGGAGGGCAAGGGAATCGATGAGTTGAAGGGGGTGCTGGAGTTTCTAAGCGAATATGTGCGTACCCACTTCAGTGATGAGGAGGCAATCCAGCGCCTGAAAAGCTATCCGGGCTATGAAGATCACCGGAAGGAACACCAAGCCTTTATTGAGCAACTGAAGGCGCTCAGGCAGGAAATAGATACACAGGGGATGGCTGTACACCACGTCATGGAGACGAACACCCTGTTGCTCAAGTGGCTGATCCATCATATTTCCGTCATTGACAGGGAGTTTGGAAAATTTATACAGGGCAACAAATAATAATTCGGAATAGAGTGCGCTCTGGACAGAAGCGCCCTCTCCTGCAAGGAGGTGGGGGCCGGGGACGGTAATACAAAACTATTGGTTAATTCGTCTACTGTCCCCAGAACTCCCTCCAGCCTATAATTCCTTACTTTACAATATTCATCAACATTCCATAATCAGTGACAACGTCATATTTAACATGGTCAGTGGTGATACCGGCGAAGAACTTTCGAGCGCAATCGATCTTACATTCTTCAATCTTCCTGAGTTCCATTGACGACATGGAACCCTTGGTCTCGGCTACAAAATAGATGTGCTTGACGGTTCCATCCTTGAACGCGATGGCCCAATCCGGATTATAAGCGCCGACCGGTGTCGGTATGAAGAATCCCCTGGGGAGCTTGGCATAAACGACCACTTCAACACTTTTGTCCAGCTCGGTTACAAAAGCCTTTTCATTCTTGGAATCGGTAAAGACGTAATCATATACATGTCTCTCTGTCTTTACCGCACGGCTGAAGTCCTGCTGTTTATCCACGGTGAAGATGTCGGTCAGTTCATGCCGATCATCAACGGGGTTATAGGTCAGGTGTTCAACAACCATTGTTGCTTTCTGTTCGTTGATGAGCCTGGCTGACTTGTTCATGAAGTCTTCAGGGTTCTGGCGATACTGAGAGAAAACGGTTGGGAGGATGGTTTTCAGTATTTCAGCTACGGTGCTGCGAGTCAGTTGGGTGTCTTCGGCCATTTGACCTATCACGAAACAAATTCACGTCTTAACGGCCCAGTTAAAACATTTGAGGTCAACGTAGAGTTCCACCTCCACTGCAAGGCCGGCGACGACGTTTTACAGCTCAACCCGCAGCCTTATTTTCTTCCCAATGGCCATATAGACGCCGACC
>JBAYZR010000143.1:0-8725 GCA_041672425.1 Pedobacter sp.
AGGTCGTGGCCGACCAGAAACTCCTCTATAACCTTACGGGCTTCGTCCAACGACTTGATGGCCGCCCTGGCGCCATAATAACCACATTTGCCCCCTTTGCGATAACCGCCAAAGGGGATTGGGGAGTTGCCTTCCTCGGCAAAAACCGGAGCGGCCATCAGGGCAGTCAGTGCGGCATACAGCATGATACTGGTTTTGTATTGTTTTCTCATTGTACAGCACCGCGGTCGTTAGGTTTATTCTGACTCCCTTACCTGTTTTGGCAGGCTGTCTGGATCCTTCCCATCCCTCTGCCCATTCCCATTTTGCCTCCCATGCCGCAACCTCCGTCTGGACCAGGCAGACCGTGACTGGCTGCAATGGTGGTGATCCTGGACTGAAGATCGGTATTTTCCCTGGTGAGTACTGCAATCCTGGTTTCGTCAACAGGCTGTTTGAGATATTCGTTGTGCAACTCGACTTTCTTGAGCATCATCTCGTTGCGTAACGCTGTTGTCTCGTCCTGAAACTTCTTGACGGCCTCGACACTGACTACTGTGCCTTGAACTCTTCCGCCTCCACAGCCCCATGGCCCGGCAAGCGCCGTGCCTGCCAGCGCTAAAAGTCCTGCCACGATAACCGCTACGTGTTTCGTTCTCATTGCCTTGTTTCTCCTTTCACGAAGTTTGATGTATGAGAACAGTAGCAAACAAGCGTGAAGCGAGTGTGCGTCAAATGTGATTAAATTGTGAAATCATAGCAATGGCATGATGATATCCTCCTTAGAAAAAATAACATTTCTGTTTAGAGGACATTGGAATTGAGTTGAACCGTTACACCTCGAAGCCCAAGTGAAAACCTCGGATAGTTAGAGTATCTCGAAATAGAGGCAATATATGTCGGAGTTAATTTCAGCAGGTTTTCTCCTGTATTAAGTGTCAGCTCCTTTTCAACTACAACATCCGACTGCGGAACTGCAATGGTGATGCGGTGAGCGCCTGGTGCGAGCTGAAGCGATTTTTTGAATACGTACTTCCAACCTGTTCCTGCTTCAGGATTATTTTTAAAGTCCCCCTCCACTTCTTCCAGCACGGGTTCATCTGTCAATTCTATCGATTGTCCGTCAATATTGACAATCACAGTATATGGTGGATTACTATGTTTGATATACAAGTCGACAAACCGGGCTTTGAAGGCTTTTACCGGAAACTCAATATTCAACAAAGCTTTTTCAGAGGCAACCTGGGAAGTCTGAACCACCTGAAATACGTCCTGACGTGTTTGAACAGTTGCTTTCAAAACAGCTTCCCGGTTGCCTGCACAACCCATCAACGTAGCAACTGTTACGGCCAATGCCAGCAATATAAGTCTTCTCATTTTATTTTCTCCTCGTTTTTGTATGTTTTAAAATTCTGATTCGACTATATCTCTGCTTCTGGCACTCTCTTTTCAAACCAGCTGTAAACAGATGGAATAATCAACAGCGTAAGCAGAGTTGAAGTAACCAATCCACCAACCACAACAGTTGCCAGCGGTTTTTGTATTTCGGAGCCCGCTCCGCCGGCAAGCAGCATCGGAATTAAACTGAAAATAGATATCGATGCGGTCATCAAGACCGGGCGCAATCTGTCAAGACTTCCTTTCCTGATCGCTTCCTGCAATTCAATCCCTTCATCACGTAATTGCGAAATGCGCGACACCAGCACGAGACCATTTAACACCGCAACCCCAAACAGTACTACAAAGCCTACTGACGCCGGAACAGATAGATATTGCCCTGACATGAAGAGAGCGAATACTCCACCTATTAAAGCAAACGGTAGATTGGAAATAACCAGCAGCGCCAGACGAATCGACCTGAACGTGATGTATAGGAGTAACAATATTAGCCCAATGGCAACCGGACCGATGATCATCAGCTTGTTCATCGCTCGCTGCTGATTCTCGAACTGACCGCCCCAGGTAAGATAATAACCGGTAGGCAACCTGACTTTCTCTTTGATCTTTTGCTTTGCCTCTGCGACAAAGCCGCCGATATCACGACCGGTTATATTCATCTCAATCCCTATTCTTCTCACTCCATCCTGACGGCTTATCTGAACCGGTCCTTCAATCATTTTTACTTCTGCCAGTTGTTCGAGCGGAATGCTCATGCCGGTTTTCGTAGTGACAAGAATGTTTTTGATCGTTTCGAGAGAATTTCTTTTTTCTTCAGGCAGGCGAACCGTAATATCAAAGCTCCGGTTCTCTTCATAGAATGTGGAAGCAGATTTTCCGGCAACAGCTATTTCAATGACATTCTGCACATCGCTGATATTCAAACCATAGCGAGCTATTTTTGCCCGGTCGATATTGACCGTCAGATATGGCTGCCCCGAAACCTTTTCTGTAGCCAAATCAGTTCCACCTTTGATCGTAGAAAGAACCTTGGCAATTTCAGCCGATTTGTTATTCAACACATTAATATCTTCACCAAACAGCTTAACGATTAGTTGCGCGCGTGTTCCGGCCACCAGTTCATCGATCCGGCACTGAATCGGTTGGCTGAATCCGAACGTGATCCCCGCTACCGATTCCAAAGACTTCCGCATTTCATTGGTCAGTTCTTCTTTGGAAATATCCCGTTTCCATTCGCTCTTTGGCTTGAATATCCCGACGTATCCCGTCTTATCCGGGCCTCTGGTATCCAGTGCGACACCGGTTTGTCCTGTCCGTGACACTATGATATCCAACTCGTCAAACTTCTTCAGTTTTTCCGCAGCACGTTGATTCACTTCCACTGCCTTTGCCAGGGACACACCAGGAAGCATGGACACGTCCATATCAAACGAACCTTCATCCATTGTTGGTATGAATTCAGTCCCTAATCTTGTAACCAAAAACAGGGATGTAATCAGGAACAGACCGGCAATACTCAGGATGGTTTTTTTCTTGTTCATTGCATATTCAAGAATCGGCACATAGCATTTCGTTGCATGCCGCATGACTAAGCTTTCTTTTTCCGGTTGCGGCTTCAGAAATATGATGCAGAGCACCGGAATAACAAAGACTGAAAGGAACAGCGATGCAAGAAGAGCAATCGCAACGGTTATCGCCAGCGGGCTGAACATCTTCCCTTCGATGCCTTCCAGGGAAATAATCGGTATGAAGGTGATGGCGATAATAAGTTCACCGAAGATACTGGGCTTTCTTACCTCCATGACCGCTTTTAGTACGGTAAATAATTTGGGACGCTCATTTCCATCCTCACTCAAATGTCGCTGGACGTTTTCAACCTGAATTATTGTTGTGTCTATGATCATTCCGATTGAAATTGCCAGACCACCAAGAGACATCAGATTTGCGCTGATTCCAGCAAGCTTCATCACAATAAATGTCGCCATGAGTGATAGCGGCAATGCTATGAGAACGACAAGGCTTCCTCTGAAGCTGTTCAAAAGGAGATACAGCACGATCAAAACAAGAATAGAGCCTTCCAGTAGTGCCTTGTTTACCGTATTGACACTGGCGTTGACGATGTCGCTCCTGTCGTAATACGGCACAAGCTTGATGCCTTCCGGAAGTACATTGTTTTCATTGATTTCGCGTACTTTATCCTTTACCCGGTTAACAACATCACGGCTGTTTGCGCCGCGCAGCATCATGACAATACCGCCAACGGCCTCATCCTTTCCATTCTTCATGGCAGCGCCCATACGCACTGCTTCACCTATTTTTACTTGAGCGACGTCTCGCAGGTACATCGGTGTGCCTTGCTGAGATTTCAGGACAATATTCTCTATGTCACTGATATCTTTTATCAGCCCGACTCCTCGAACAATATATTGATCGGTATTCCTCTCCAGTACATTTCCGCCAACGTTCTGATTGTTTTTGCTGATCGCTGTGTAAACATCGTCTACTGTAAGCGCATACTTCACCAGCTTTTCCGGTAATGCTATTACCTGATACTGCTTCAAATAACCGCCGTATGAATTGATTTCGTTTACTCCGGCCACGTTTTTCAGCTGTGGAGTGATAATCCATTCCTGAATCGTTCTAAGGTTGGTCAGGTATGAGATTTTTTTCCGGGGGTCCTCCGGCATTTCTCCTTCCAGGGTATATTGGTAGATCTCACCCATGGCTGTGCCGATCGGTCCCATGGCAACCTGAACACCCTTGGGAACCTTTTCCCTGGCTTCTGCCAATCGTTCAAAGACCAGCTGCCGTGCAAAATAAATATCGACACTGTCCTTGAACACAACTGTCACAATGGAAAGGCCGAACTTTGTAACAGAACGCATCTGTTCAATGTCCGGCAAGCCACGCATTGCCATCTCAATAGGATAGGTTACATTCCGCTCAATCTCAATTGCTGACAGGCCATCCGCATGACTGATTACTTCCACCTGAATGTTTGTTACATCCGGGAAAGCATCTATCGGTAGTTTCAGATAGGAATACAACCCGAATACGATAATCAGCATTGAAATGAATATGACCAACCCTTTTTGTTTTAACGTGTACCCAATTAATTTTTCGAGCATTAGTGTGCGTCTCCCTCAAGTTCGCCTTTTTTGAGTTCCGACTTCAGAATGAACGATCCTTTAATGGCATAACGTTCGCCCTCCTTCAAACCGGAAACAATCTCAACCATGCCGCCTGAAACGCGGCCCGGCTCTACAGTGCGGGGCGTGAATTCGATACCTTTTTCATCTGTTATGAAGATCACCTTTTTGCTGTCAACGTCCTGAAGGGCATCTTCAGGAACCGCAAGAATCGGAGAACTGTTTGCCGGTAAAGCCAACTCAGCCGTGGCAAACATTTCCGGTTTCAATTTCCGGCCTGGATTGACTACTTCAATCCTTGCCTTGACTGTTCGGGTCGCCTGGTCCATTACGTCGGCAATGTGGTTGATCCGACCCCGGAACTTTTGGTCAGGGAAGGCGCCGACAGCAATAATTGCAGCCTGGCCTTTACGAACAGCAGCAAGATCCTTCTCGTTAATGTCAATCATCACCCATACAGTGGAAAGATCTGCAACGGTATAGAGACTTTTGGAGGGGTCGGAAAGTTCTCCCACAATGGCATGCTTCTCTGTAATGACACCACTAATGGGGGAGCGAACCATAAGTGGTGGGTTTTTACGACGTCCATCTTTATGGTCAGTCGTTGATATACCGTAGAGAGACAAGCGATCTTCGTCGGTCTGCATCTCGGTTTGGGCGTTTTTGAATTCTGTCTCAGCCTGGAGGATTTCCTTGCGAGCTGCAATCTTTTTCTCCACCAAACCCTTAATACGTTCCATGTTGGTCTGCGCCAGCGCAAACCTGGTTCTTGATTGATGGTAACGATTAATCGCTTCAGCCAGTTCAACACTGTCCAGCGTTGCCAATGCCTGGCCAGCAGAAATGCTATCCCCCAGCGAGGCTTTAACGCTTACAATTTTTCCAGGTATGCGTGGGGCAACATGGGCAATCCGGTCGGCGTTGGCCTCAACCTTGCCGGTCGCGTTGATCACTCCGCCCAGTCGCTGTTTTTTTGCCGGAGCGAGGAGTATCCCGTTCTGTTTCTGCATGTCAACGGTCATCTTGACGCTACTCGGCTCTCCGTGTTCGTCATGACCGTTCTTCTTTTCTTTTTCCTTGCTCTCATCATGCTCGCCAGCTTTTTCTACCTTGTGGTCAGATTCCATTTTTTCGGTTTGCTGACTAGCGCTGCTTTTGAGATTGGTGAACCGATAGAGAAAACCGCCGCATAGGGCAATCGTCAGGATAATTCCGATAATTATTTTTTTGTTCACTGCATACCTCCGATAAGAACTGTAGCAACGGCTGTTTCAAGTTTTAGGAACGCTATTTGTCTCCCGTATATAGCAGCCAGATAACTGTCGTTGACTTCAAAGAATTTCTTTTGTTCATCTATGACCGAAAGTATCCCTACTTCTCCGATCCGATAGGCTTCCCGGGTCAACTTCAGATTCTCTGACAATTGCGGGATGATACCTTGCTCAAACATCATGAGGATGCGTTCCGACGCTGACACAAGTGAAACAGCACTTTCAACTTCAGCGGTAATGGCCCTTTCCAAAGCCAACTTTCGAGAATCGGCTGCATCCAAACGCGCCAGTGCAGCAGCTCTCCCTCCATGATTGCGGTCAAACACCGGAATCGGCATCGACAGGCGCAATCCTAACTGGGTGTCACTATTGATTGAAGACATGCCACCAACTTCGGTATTGCCGCGCTGCCATTGGACAAAGATTCCTGCTGTGAGATTGGGGAGCGCTTCAGCTTGGGCCAGGCGGGCTTCAATTTCTGCCTTTTCGCGTTCACATGTCAGCGCCAGAAGGTCAGGTCGAGAAGCAAACGCCTGTGTAACCAATGCGTTTGCTTTTGGGGGAATGTTCGGAACGCTGAGTTTTTCGGACAGATTGATGTCGGATTCGTTAAGGCCGGTCAGCGATGCGATTTTTATTCGAGGTGCTGTTTTATCCCTTTCTGCTTCCAGCAAACGAGTTTCGGCTCGTGCCAGTTCAACCTTTGCGAGATTAAGATCCAACTCTGGAATATCGCCTGCCTTGAAACGCTCTTCTGCTATGGCTACCAGTTCGCGATTGAGTTTTACCAGCTCTGCCACAAGCTCCTGACGTTTGGAGGTGAGTAGATAGTCCAGCGCCAATGTAGTAATCTCATCCTTTAACAGACGTGCATTATTATCCCGCTGACGATGCAGCAATTCTGCCTCTTGTAGAATTGCTTCTCGTCGTAAACGCAGTTTGTTGTTCAAGGGTAGCTCTTGATTGATTCCGATTGAAACGGAACGTTCTTCTAGACTGCCGGTCAGGCTGCCGGTGACTCCCTGAAACTCCAGGGTCGGGTTGGTGATTGTACCGGCTTGAATCGACATCGATTGTTTTGCTGACGCTTCCTTTTCTAAAGCGACCAGCTCGGCGCTATGTTTCAGTGCCAATGTAACTATTTCATTTATACTGCGGGGAACGGACTCGGCCACTGCTGACAAACAGGTTAATGCTGACAGCAACAGGGCAAGAATAGTTCCGCGCACCAGTGTTGTTAGTGACACGGTGGAACCTCCACAACAAATTGATAGGCGACGATGACGTGCATACACACACAGATCGTAAGTGTGGCATTACGTTTAAATTATTACAGTGAAAGGATTGTTAGGCTTTTACTGAATCGGGTGGAACGAAGAGGGAAAGATAGACTTTGGGGATATACCAGGTAATTTCAGATGGGTGGAGAAAGGTGAATGACCGTGCGCAGATAAAGACTATCGGTGAACCTGCAAGCGGAGCATGGCATGGACCGTGACACGCATGTCCACAGTTATGTTCAGAGTGTGACTTCCCAGGTGCGGATGGGCAACAATCACCATGAGCATGAGTAAAATTTTCTGTATCCAGTGCCTGGCCAACAGTTATGGATGTTTTTGCATCATGATCGATAATATTGTGGGCATGACAGACCGTGATCATTCCCAGCATAATTGTCAGGAGCAGGCCGAATGCAGCTATGCGTCTCGTTATCAAATTCATTTCGAAGCAAGCATCCTTATTTTATCGGTTTGTTCTATTTGAGTTTATTTTATGAAACAATAACATGAAACCGTGGAGTATGTGTAAACGAATTGTGAAAAGATTGTGAAATCAATCCGGAAAGAAAACCTGGAAACAGGCGCCGCTATCGGAATTATTGGCGGCAGAAATCTTTCCGCCATGAGCCACTACCAGCTCCTTGACCACAGCAAGCCCGATCCCCATGCCGTGGTTGAATCCCTTATAGAAGCGTTCAAAGATGAATGGAAGGTCTTCTTCCCTAATCCCGCACCCAGAGTCTTCGACGCTCACTATGATTCCACAGCCGACTCTTCTTGCCCGAACCGCAATTCTCCCGACTTCATCCACTGCCTTGACGGCGTTGCCGATCAGGTTGAGTACTATCTGGCTCAATCGGTCAGGATCGGCGGTAATGATAAGCGCCTCGGGAACATCGAGTGTGAAGGCGACCTCTTGCGACGAACAGACAAACCGCTCCACAATCGGCTCCAGGAAGTCTCTGAGCTGGATAGACTGCTTTTTGAGGTTCATGGCGTTCGCTTCGGCCTGGCTCAAGTCGTCCATGGCGCCAAGGATGCCACGGAAGCGATCCATTTCAACCATGAGGAGAGTGAGCCGCCCGGTATCGGCAGGCGCCATGCCGTCGGCCATCTGTTCTACTTGCAGCCGCATGACGGTAAGCGGCGTTCGCAGTTCATGGGATGCGTTGGTCAGAAGTTTCTTGCGAAGCGATTCCTGAGCTGCCAAGGCATCCGCCATCCGGTTGAAGGTGTCGGCCATGGTTCTGAATTCACGCGTTCCTTCTGGTTCTACCCTCACGGATATATCGCCGTCACGCAGGGTCTGGGCTGCGGCAGTCAGCCGCTCGACAGGCCGGGTGATCAGGCGGGAGAGGACTATGCTCAACAGCAATGTCAAAGAGCCGACTGCCAGGAGCGAAAGGAGCAGCAGGCGGTTACTGCGTGCCACAAAAACGAGATCTTTGTCAGGATTTGTGCAGATCACCTCAAGTTGGCCAATCTCTTCGCCGTTATGGAAGAGGGGATAGACAGTACCTGCGCCAAAATCAGCGCTGATTTCTCCCTTGGCATAGGAGAGCACCCGTTGCTTCATGGGCGGAGACATCCGTTCCACGGCCTGTTTGAGATCTATCACCGGATGTTTTTCCATGTCGCTTACCCGGAC
>JBAYZR010000144.1:0-8708 GCA_041672425.1 Pedobacter sp.
GAGAAGCATTAGCAGGACTGGAAAGTAAATATTCGCTCTCTATAATGGACTCATAGTCTTCCAGACTTACAAGAACCACGCTCTCACCCTTTCGACGCGTGATGAGGATCGGTTCGTGATTGTTGCACGCATCGTCCATAACATTCTTAAGATCATGACGTGCTTCGCTGTATGAAATTGCCTGCATAACGACCTCCATAATGACAAGATATTGTACAATACCATGTGAGTATTAAACTTGCAAGGGTAACGAACTGAATTTCCAACTTGGGAAACCTCCGGGGTAAGGATTGACATTTGTCAGCGGCTCCGTGAAAATGGAGTAACCGTGGCACGTTAAAAATGTTGAGGTAAAACCGCCGACTTTGGTTTTTACCAAGGTCGGCGGTTTTTATTCAGCCTTCTGCTTGATCTTTCATGCGGGAAACATAGGGGTCGCGTCTACATTTTACATTTTGTGTAGAATGTAGCCGCGACCCTTCAATTCTCCGCTCGGTATTTCAGTTAGCGTACATAAGAACGTCTGCTGCCCACTGGTTCAGGCTCTTGCCATGAGCCTCAGCCATCATTGCAGCGTGGGCATGGACTTCCGGGGGGACTCTTAACATCAGTTTTCCTGAATACGGTTTTTGTGGTGCTCTTCCTAGTTTTTCGCATGTTGCCAGATAGTCGTCTACAGCCTCAATAAATGCTGCACGTAGTTCTTTAACGGAATCGGCGTGAAAGCCTACGACGTCTTTAATTCCTGCAATGTGACCAATAAAACATACGTCTTCATCGCTGTATTCGATTCTTGCCGCATATCCTTTATAAATCATTGTGCTCATGGCTTTACTCCCGCGTTTTCCAGAAATGTCCTGGCATCTCTGACTTGATATAGTTTAGCCTCTTTTGCCGGATGTGGTCTATGAAATGTTGCAATTATACCATTCAAAACAAAACGAACTCTTGATCCGGCTCCTTCAATAGTCTCTGCGCCCAGCGTTACAAACAAAGATTCGATTCGCCGCCACTCCAAAGCGCTTGGAACTGGCTGCGAAAAAATATCAATCAGAGTTTTTCGATGGGATTTGTTCATATGGCGATTATAACCATGAAACGACTATATTTGCAATCATATTTTGATATCATTTATTTTGTATTTGTTGTTGATCCAACGGCTTGGGGGTTCCTAACAAGCAGCGTTCAAGATGACCCGCTATTGTCTGAGCAGTTCTCCCGCAAGCACCACAAAATTTGTTGGAGTCAGCACTCTAAATGGCAGATCGTCGCGCTGCATCAGCACCCCAAAATCCCCTGTATCGCCGGTGACTAGAAAATCG
Source organism: Pedobacter sp. (assembly GCA_041672425.1). Classification (GTDB taxonomy): domain Bacteria; phylum Desulfobacterota; class Desulfuromonadia; order Geobacterales; family Pseudopelobacteraceae; genus JACPFJ01. The sequence continues at coordinate 1,323 of JBAYZR010000144.1, forward strand.
GCCATGCCATTAATGGCTGACACAATCACCGGTACGTCCTTGTCTACGGTGACGCCGAACCACGGTGCCAGTGCTTCGTATGTCGGTAGAGGTATGATTTCCAGGTTCAATCTGGGGAGATATTCCTTGAAAACGGGAAGTGCAGCCGTTAGCTTACGGGTAAGATTCCGTTCGATCTCCATCATGTTGTACTCGCCGGTCAGACCATGCAGATTCGGCAGATGCAGGCAAAATTTTGTGTTTTTTGCGTTAGCAGACCAGTTTCTTCATTCCTCTGTCATGATGGGACACCAATGTTCTTGCTGGTGGTTCTGAAATCACCTGCCCAGCGCCAGACCGTGCCAAACATACGCTTATGCAGGCGCTTGATAAAGCCTTCGGTGAGGATATCACGGGGCGCACGGCGAAATGCCCATGTTTCGGCTTCGGCAATGTTCTCCTGTTCCCAGCGGTTAACCTCCGACCTATTGGTGATGTGAGAGAGCAGCAACCCCCGAGCCTCATCCGGGTCAAGTGGGGTAGCACCTTCCGGGTAGTCAAAGTTCATGCTTCTGGTTCCCATAGCTCTTTTGGCATTTCCCGCACAAGTTCTTCAACAACAGCATCGAGCGAGGCACGCTGTTCTTTGGCAGACAGGCTTTGCGCTTCAAGCATCATGGTGTGTGATACTCTCTGCATACGTGCCTCCGCAACTGTTCGGGCCTGCGCCCGAACAGTTGCTTCCAGCGAGGTTCAGTAGTTCTCAATCTGGTGGAAGTAAAGCGAACTCACATCAAAAAAATATCACGGCACGTACACCTGCTCGTTCTTCGGCACGTACCACTTGATCTGGTTGTGACCAATGCCTGCCGGCGCCGGTTCCACGCCACGTATGCGGGCACTGACAACCGGCAGGGCATCGGGGACATACAGGAAGGTATAGGGTTGCTCGTCAGCCAGGATCTCCTGTATCCTGAAGTAAGCCTTCTTGCGTTTCTCTATGTCAAAGGTACTGCGACCTTCCACCAGCAGCCGGTCAACTTCGCTGTTTTTGTATCCGATAAAATTGAGTTCACCCGGGTTGGTCTTGCTGGAATGCCAGACATCGTACATATCAGGGTCCTGCGATATGTTCCATGCCAACATGACGACTTCAAAATTACCTTTGTCGATGAACTCCTTTAGGAACGTGGCCCATTCCACGATACGGATCTTGACGTCGATTCCAACAGACATCAAACGCTGCTGGACTATCTGGGCTGTCAGCAGGCGTTGCTGGTTGCCTTGATTCGTCAGGATGGTGAACTGAAAGGGCTTGCCATCCTTGACCAGGATGCCATCAGAGTTTTTCTCCCTCCAGCCTGCCTGGGCCAGAAGGTCGGCAGCATGCTTCGGATCGTAGGCAATATCCTTCACACCTGGATTATAGGCCCAGCGACCTGGTACGATCGGACCGTGGGCCTTCTGCCCCATGCCAAAGAGCACGCCATGAATAAGCTCTTCCTTGTCAATGGCTGCGGTCAGCGCCTGGCGAATACGCTTGTCCGAAAACAGTGGATGTCGCAGGTTGTATCCCATGTAAAGATAAGCGGATGAGGGGTAGCGGTACTTGTTGAAACAGGAGGTAAACTGCCGGGTGGTGGTCTGACGGGCGTACTGAACCGGTGTGAGGCTCATCAGATCCACGCCTCCTGCCTTCATCTCCATGTACATTGTAGAGGTATCCGGAATGATGCGGTAGATATAGCGGTCGATGTAGGGGCGGCCTTCGAAGTAGTCGTGGTTGGATTCCAGCACGATCTTCTGACCGGCAACCCATTCCTTGAAGCGATAGGGACCGGTGCCAACCGGCTTACGGGCCAGGGGGCTCCGGGTGATGTCGTGCCCTTCCAACAGATGTGCAGGCAGAATGCCTGTCCCCCACGAGGCAAGCGCCGGGGCAAAGGGGGTGGCATATGTAACTGTTACTGTGTAGGCATCCGGCGTGGAAATGCTTTTTACCTGCTTGAAATCCTCGGCATAGGCGGTGGGGGTTTTGGGATCGATAACGATGCGGTAGGTGTAAAGCACATCTCGGGAGGTAAACGGCACGCCATCGTGCCACTTCACGCCTTTACGGAGATGAAAGGTGATTAAAAGTCCGTCGCGGGAGATCTCATAGGATTCAGCCAGATCACCGACGATGTTCAGGTTTTTGTCATACTTGATCAGACCGTTATAGATCTGGCCGGCCACGGCATGTGAAGCTGAATCAGTGGCCAATATCGGAATCAGGGTGGAGGCCTCGCCTATTGTGCCCTCCACAATGGCATCACCATAGGCGGGCTTGCTCTCCTTTGTTCCGGCCTGCTTTTGCCGAGGAACCGGCTGACTGCATGCAACGAGGAAAATAATCGTGCTGATGAGAAGCAGCATGGAACAACGGGCTGCACTCATCGATCACCATGCTCCCCTTTGATCCTGCGGATCTTTTCGGACAACTCCTTGCGTCCCGAATCAATCTCAAGGGCCTTTTTATAGGCTTTAAGGGCATTTTTAGAGTCATGCGAAGCGTAATAGATATCCCCCAGATGTTCCACAATGGTTGAATCATCGTCAACCAGATTCATGGCCTCTTCCAGATACTTGAGGGCCTCATCATATTTTTTAAGCTTGAAGTAAACCCAGCCGAGACTGTCCAGAATAAATCCGTCATTTGGACGGAGTTTTACCGCCAGTTTGACATACCCCAAGGCCTCTTCGAGATTGATGCCCAACTCGGCGTAGGTGTATCCCAGAAAATTAAGCGCTTGAACATCTTTCGGATTAAGGCTGAGCACCTTCTTCATCCGCTCGATCGATTCCGGTTTTCTGCCTAGTTTATCGTACAAAACACCAAGGCGGAACTGAAGGCGCGGGTCGCCCTCAAAACGTTTTTCAGCATCAAGCAGCAGTTCAAGTCCGGCTTTGGTATTATCTGTCGATTCGTAGAGAGCCGAGAGATTCATATAAAAATCAATCTGGCCGGGATTAGTGGCAATTGCTTCCTTGAGGACTTCCGTAGCCTGATCAGGCTTTCCCTTTTCCTTAAGAATAAAGGCAATGTGACCAACCGCATCGACATAAGCAGGTGAATCGTGAGGAATCCGCATAAATTCCGCGTATGCGCGATCCAGCTCCCCCTTTTCCTCATACGACATTCCAAGGTAGAATCTCATCTGGTGAGCAGCTGGATCCTTGACGAGCATCGCGGTGAAAATTGTGATGGCATCATCGTACTGTTCCAGTTCCAGGTGAATCAATCCCATCTTACGCAGGGTCTCCTGACCACCAAGACCGGATTCCACGGCAAGTTCAAGATATCCAAGCGCCTCTTCAAACCTTCGCTGCTGAATAAGAAGCTGGATCAGACGCTGTAAGACAGCAACCCGGTTTTCATCTTCACTCAGTAGATGACGGAACACTTCTATCGCCTTGGGGTATTCACCCATAGCCTCGTAAGAAGCAGCCATATCTATAGCTGCCTGAGTAAAATCAGGGCGCAACTCAAGCGTTTTTTTAAAATATTCCACTGCATCGCGGTAAAGTTTCATCTGGCTGTAGGTCCGACCGAGATAGTAATACCCCAAGACAGAGTCACTATTCTGTTTTACCAGATTTTTAAGGGTGTTGACCGCTTCCTCGTATTCAAACAAGCGAGTCAGGGAAACGGCTAGTTGCAGGTATGCGTCTTCCTTGCCCGGATCAAGCTTGACAGCCTTGCGCAGATAGCTGGCCGCCTCCAGGTCTTTCCCGGATGCGGACATGATGGAACCAGCCATGACATAGGGTTCCCGCAAGGATGGATCCAGCTTGATCGCCTTGTCAATAAACTCCATCGCTTCCTGTACCTGCCCTATCTTCAGCTTGATCCCGGCAATCGCTGTATGAAGGAACGCGGATGAAGGATCCGCCTCAATGGCCTCACGTAGGATATTCAGGGCAGCGGGATAATCACCATCAAGGGATGCGAGACGTGCGCGGGAGTAGAGATAAAGGGATCGTGACTGGCTGTTGTTGTGAGCCGACAATGCAGTATCATCACCAGGTGCAAAGCCACTGGTGGCACAGGATGAAAGCACAACGGCACTCAGCAGTAAGATTAGTATGTTAGAAGTTGTTATATGCGCTTTGATGACAGAAAATAAGTTCGTTAACACACTTATATTGTTTATCGGGGATAGAAAATATGGCATCTTTAAAACAACTCTCATTAATCAGGTAGGAAAATCGTATTGAAAGCTACCATGAAACACTACCTGCGTCAAACGATTATCATAATGCTCAAGAGCTTGCGAATAGGATATTTTGATGATATTCTACTCATGTAACGATAACTTACATTCAATACATTAAGCGGGTATCAAGAAGTGGGGCCACCATGATTCGCAACATACTTGAATCACTTTTGAAACCTGAAGCATACCCGGAGCCCACACACTCCGTAGAGCTGTTACAGACCCATGTCTCCTGGATTTTCCTGACCGACAAGCACGCTTTTAAGCTAAAAAAACCTGTGAATTTCGGTTTTCTCAACTTTTCAACCATTGATCTTCGACGTTTTTACTGCAACGAAGAGGTACGCCTTAACCGTCGGCTCTGCCCGGATATCTACGAAGGAGTCGTGGAACTGCGGGAAACATCAGGCGGCGCAGCCTTTCACGGAAATGGTTCCGTGATTGATTACGCCGTTAAAATGAAACGCCTTCCAGCTGATCGAATGTTGGATAACCTTGTGAATAACAACCGGATCTCAGGCGCCGAAATACAAGAGGTGGCTCGTATCATAGCCAACTTTCACCTGAATGCGCCCACCTCCCCAGCCATAGCCGAATTCGGACAGCTTGACCGCATTATGTTTAACTGGGAGGAAAACTTTGAACAAATGATCCCATTCGAAGAAACGACACTTTCCGAGGTAGAGCGCAACCGGATCAAGGCATGGGTTTCCTCATTCGCGGCAGAAAATGCGGATCTTTTCAAACGCAGGGTTGATGAAGGATTTATTCGGGAATGTGATGGCGATATCCACCTGGAAAACATCTGCATGATGGACGACAAGGTCTACATCTTTGATTGCATTGAATTCAATGAACGCTTCCGCTATTGTGATACCGTGGCGGATGTGGCTTTTCTGCTGATGGATCTGGATTTTCATGGACGGCGGGATCTGGCCGATGAGGTGGTCATAACATACTTTGAAACATCCGGTGACACATCAATGATTGCTCTGATCGATTATTACAAGCTCTATCGCGCCTTTGTACGGGGAAAGGTTGAGAGTTTACACATGATCGACAGTTGTATTGATATCCAGGAACAGGAGCGTGTCAGGACAAAGGCCATAAGATACTTCAGGCTGGCGCTTGGTTACATTGAACGGAGCAGGCTACGGCCAACCCTCTTCATCACCTGCGGACTTATGGGAAGCGGCAAGAGCACGCTCGCTATCAGGCTTTCATTTGAACTCGGGATCACCAGTTTTGATTCGGATATCGTCCGCAAGAAGATGGCCGACATCTCAACAGACACACCGGTTTTCCATGCTTATGGTGAAGGTCTCTATACAAGCCAGGTTAACGATAGCACCTATGCCGAACTGTTTCGCCTGGCGGAGACGGAACTTGCGGCAGGCCGCTCCGTAATCATCGACGCAAGCTTCAAACGCAAGGAGGAACGTTCCCGCTTTGCAGCACTTGCGAAATCTCACACTGCATCTTTCGCCATCCTGTATGTCACCTGCAATGAGCTGGAAAACCGCCTGAGACTGGCGGAAAGAGCCGCCTCCGGGCAGTCGGTCTCTGACGGACGGGCTGAATTGCTCGAAAGACAGCAACAGGAGTTCGAGGCGCCCACTATGGAAGAAGGACTACTGATTCCACTGGCTACAACAGACAGTTCACCTGAATCTCTTATCAGCATGATCTACGGGAGGCTTGCCTGACATGTTCAAGGATCTGCGTCAAAAACTGCTGCATCGGCTGCAACTTCCAGAGTCTTGGTTCATCTTCTTCATCCTGGGAATCATAATGATGAACTTTCCTTTTTTGCACATATTCAACAAGTCCGATACCATCTTCGGTTTTCCACTATTGTTTCTGTATCTTTTCATCGGCTGGCCGATCTCGATCAGCGTGATCTATCTCTTTACCCTTTCGTTCCGTGATTCCGGTGACAAACACCAGGAGACACGTCCTCAGTGAGATCCGGCCCCGTTACAGCGGCACTCATATCACTTTTATACACCCTGCTGATTTTTCTTATCGCCTGGTATGCGCACCACCGCAAACAAATCGGCCGGAGCATTGTCGGCAATCCCTACGTCTATTGCCTCTCCATTGCCGTCTACTGCTCCACCTGGACCTTCTACGGGAGCGTCGGCAAGGCGGCCACCACCGGTATCGATTTTCTGATAATTTACCTTGGCCCTTCCCTGACCGCCTTTTCCTGGTTCTTCCTGTTGCGTCGCATCATCCGAATCAGCAAGGAAAACAACATAACCTCCATTGCCGATTTCATCAGCCTGCGTTACGGAAAGTCCCTCTGGCTGGGCGCTCTGGTTACCTTTATCGCGATCTTAGGCATCATGCCATATATTGCCCTTCAGATTAAGGCGGTTTCCACCAGCTTTTATCTGATCAGCGGATTAAGCTCGGAAATTTTCGTTATTCCGCACTTTGATACGGTGCTATCTCTGCCAACCGGTCTGTTACTAACGATTATCCTGTCGGTGTTCAGTGTCATCTTCGGCGCACGCAGACTCGTTTCATCTGAACGTCACGAGGGCCTGGTCGCTGCCGTGGCATTCGAATCGCTGGTAAAGCTGGCCAGCATGTTTACTGTCGGCCTTTTTGTAACATATGGCCTCTTCGACGGATTTTCCGACTTGTTCACGCGCTTCCAAACCCAGCGGCCCGAGCTTTTTACCCAGCTGTTTACCCTTGGAAACGTAGGCAAAAATCCGGACTATATCCCTTCGTTTACCATGCTGTTCATGTCCATGGGAGCAATCATGCTGCTTCCGCGGCAATTTCATGTCATGGTGATCGAAAACTCTGATGAAAAGCACATTACCAAAGCCATGTGGCTCTTTCCCGCCTACCTGTTCCTGATAAACCTGTTCGTCATGCCGATTGCAATGGGAGGAATACTTACCACCGGAAGCAATTCCGGCGCGGATTTCTTTGTTATCAGCGTTCCACTTGCCGTCGGTAACAATGCCATCGCAATGCTTGCCTTTCTGGGAGGGCTCTCTGCTGCGGCCGGCATGGTAATGGTTGAATCAGTGGCCATCTCAACCATGCTTCTCAACCATATTTTCATGCCGATTATCATGCATTTCACACCCCAGAGCTGGTTTCCCACTCTCCTGATCAATCTCAAGCGCAC
>JBAYZR010000145.1:0-8689 GCA_041672425.1 Pedobacter sp.
TGATAATATAACTGATAATAAACTCCAGGAATTTATAGATTATGCGGAAAACGACTGTTCGAATAGACCTGCTACCGAAAACTGCATAAACAAGCTCGCCACTGCTTATTATAAAAAGGCGAAATATTTTTCAAGCGACGCAGATCGTGAGATAAATATGAGAAAAGCCTTGGAGAATGTTGAAATAGCTATCGACAAGTTCGACAGCTGGCCTGCGTATTATAATAAGGCCTGCGACCTAAGTACAATGGCATACCACGGAATAAGCCACGACGAAAAGAAGCGCTTTGAAGAGATTGAAGAGGAGATGAAAGGGAATATATTCACGTGCCTCAAGAAGGCGTACCAACAGAAACCCGCGCTTATATGGCACAGCAGGACAGAACAAGATTTGATATGGGTCAAAAAGAATTACAAAAATGAATTTGACCAGCTTGTAGGCAGCGTATTTAATGACATTCACGACACTCCGTAACCAGTAAGTGTGGTTGCTGTGTATAAGCATCTAATCATGCTACTAAATTCTACTATTACATATCTGTCCCCTCTGTTCTCCAGAGCGTAGTAAACTTAATGGTCTGTTTTTTTTCGGTAATATTATGCTGTGCATCGAAAGTGACTTCAAAGGGCGAACAAGAGCGCTTTCAAAATCGGAACCGAACACGCATACAATGGGAGAAACTATGAGATCAACGTTCTTTCTTCTTATATTGATTTATCTAATGCATTGGACTGGATACGCAGATGCAGCAGATTTAGATAATTTGGTTGTAGCGCGGTATGCAGATCCATTGGATTCCCGTTTGGGAAAGCTCTATACACTTCCTAAAATCCGGTTTACAGGAATTGCTCTGATCAACAACGATTTGGTGACGTCTGAGGAAATAAAACATGTTGTCGATCCCTACAAAGGAAAAGACATTTCCTTTGAACAGCTTGAAGAAATACGCCATGAATTGACCAAAGTCATAGTCGGCAAAGGTTTTGTCAACTCCGGGATTATCATTCCTGATCAAGAGCTAAAGGATGGAGTTATCCGGTTCACTGTCATCCGCGGGTCGCTCACATCGGTGGAACTGGAGGGGAATCGGCATTTTTCCTCTGGTTACCTGAAATCAAAGCTGGAGCGTGGTGCTCACCAGCCATTGAATGTCAGGACTCTACAGGAAAATCTCCAACTGCTCCAGCTTGACCCGCGCATTATAGCAATCAAGGCAGAACTGAAGCCAGGTGACCTACCTGGGGAAAGCATCCTGAAAACCCACATCGAAGAAAGCCTGCCGATCACGCTTCGGCTGGAGAGTAGCAACAGTGAATCGCCCAGCATTGGTTCATATCGCGGCGATGTGATCGTTTCCTACTCAAATCTCATCGGTACCGGTGACACTATCGAGGGAAGATTCGGAATCGCAGATGGTAATAGAGATTACGGCGTCCGGCTATCCATCCCCCTGAATAGTGTTGACACCACACTTGAAGGATATTTCAGGAGAGGTGAGAGCACCGTTGTCGAGGATCTCTTCAGTCATCTCGACATCAAGAGCACGGACGATACCTATGGTGTGCGAATAAGCCAGCCGATTGTTTTCAGCCTGAGTCATCAGTTGAAGGTTTCGCTTGCCGCCGAATACCGTACAAGTACAACCTCTTTACTCGGAAGAAACTATTCTTTTTCTGCCGGAGCCGATGACGGCAAGACCAAGCTTAGTGCAATCCGCTTTGCCCAAGAGTATGTCAACCGTACGCAGAATCAAGTCTTTGCAATAAGTTCGAGCCTGAACTTTGGAATAGATGCCCTAGGCGCGACAATACACTCAGACGGTCAGCCTGACGGCCGATTTTTTTCCTGGCTTGCCCAGGTACTCTACATTCGGCAGCTGGGACAAAACCAGTTGGTATTCCGTTCCGATGCACAATTATCAAACGATAAGCTACTTACAATGGAAAAGTTCTCTGTCGGTGGCATTGGCAGTGTGCGTGGCTACCGGAAGAGTCTGCTCGTCCGCGATAATGGTTTCAGCGCCACCCTGGAGCCTCGGATTCCACTGTTCAACAATTCCAGAGGTGAGCCGGTATTTTCCCTTATCCCCTTTTACGACTGCGGTTACTCATGGAATAACGGCAGTGACCCCACTTTACGAGATGACTTTATTCACAGCATCGGAGCGGGATTCAAATGGTTACCCATAAAGGGCGCCGCTGTTGAATTCTACTATGGATACGCACTTCGTAAAATCGAGGTGACGGATCACGACCCGCAAGATTACGGTATCCATTTTAACGTTTCATGGCAGGTTTTCTGAGGGAGGGGCAGATGAAGACCTTTCGTAATATTCAGGCAGCGACAGCAGTTATTCTCGTACTGGCAATCAATGCACAGGCGCAGGTGATAACCGACGGGACGTTGGGCGCAATCAAGACCTTGCAGGGACCAAACTATTCCATACCCGGCACTATTGGACAGATAGCGGGAACAAATCTTTTTCACAGCTTCTCTCAATTTAACATCAATAATGGGGAGTCCGCGACCTTCAGCGGGCCAACCACCATCCAGAACATAATTTCCCGCGTGACCGGTGGCCAGCTATCCACCATTGATGGACTCCTCAAATCGACGATCAATGGGGCAAATCTCTACCTGATCAACCCGAGCGGCATCATGTTCGGACCGAACGCTACCCTGGACATCTCCGGTTCGTTTTACGCCACAACCGCAGATTATCTCAAACTCGGCGCTACCGGCAGATTCGACGCGACCACCCCGGCAAACACAGTACTGACAGTGGACGAACCTTCAGCCTTCGGCTTTTTGGGGGCCAATCCCAGTCCCATAAGCATTGACAGAAGCCATCTGGCTGTTCCGGAGGGAAAAACGCTGAGTATCATAGGCGGCGATATCGCTATCACGAACGATGCCGACACAACCATTCTGAGCGCGCCAGGCGGGAGGATAAACCTTGCGTCTGTCGCTTCAATCGGAGAGCTCACACTTGCCCCGACAGGTATAAACGCTTCCGCGTTTAGTAAAATGGGTACAATCAGCGTATCCAACACGGGAACCCACGATCCGTATACGTCGCCTGGGGATATCGCGGCTACTACTGTCGAAGCTGCAACTGGAAGTGGGAGCATCTATATTTCAGGCGGAAAATTCATTCTCGACAACGGCTGGATTTTTTCATATACACCCGGGCATATTGATGGAAAGGGTATTTTCATCGAAGCTCGGGATGGTGCGGAAATAAAAAATGGATCCTGGATTTGCACTGATACCTACGCAACAGGTAATGCCGGCTCGATCTTAGTAAATACGGGATCTTTATCTCTCTCGACATCGCGCATCTCTGCTGGGAGCAAGGGATCGGGAAATTCAGGAGATATCACCGTCCGAGCATCGACGGTGGACCTTAAGGATTCAAGTGAAATAAGATCGCGCACAACCGGAAGCGGCCATGGGGGCAGCGTTTTCATCAATTCAGAAGGTACGGTCGCTGTTACAGGGAGCTCTGAAATATCGGCTGATTCATTTTACGGCACAGGTAACGCCGGTTCCGTATTTGTGAATGCAAAAGTACTTACAGTTGACGACAAGGGTGGATTATCCGCCAGTTCAGCCCTCTCAAGCAGTGGAAACGCCGGAACAGTCTCCGTCACGGCGGATGAGGTGAGCCTCGCAGGCTCAGGTGCGCTTCTGGCCACATCATTGGATTCTGCGAAGGAAACGGGAAAGATCTATATTGTGGCGGACAAACTTACAATGGACAAAGGACAGATAGTAACTGAGACCTCTTCAGGTACAGGAGGAATCATCTCCATCAATGCAAGTGAAATTCTCATGCAGAATGTTTCATCTATAAGGTCGAACCTTCACTTGAACGGTACCGGCACTGCGGGTGACATATCAATAATAACGAACCATCTTGAAATGCACGATTCAAGCAGTATCGTGTCGAATACGTACGGAAGCGGCCATGGTGGCAATATTACGATAAATGGTGGCGGCAACGTCAGTGTTGAGAAACTGTCTAGCATATTCAGCGAAACATGGGGAAGCGGGAACGCTGGGAAGATAAGCATGGACATAGGGGGGCTGGAGATGAGCGGCGGCTTCGTGAGTTCATCTGCCAAGTACTCTTCCGGCAATGCAAGCGATATTTTCATAACAGTAGCTGGTCCAGTGAAGTTATCATCCTATGGATATATCACTAGCAGTTCATCAAGTTCGGGTAATGCGGGAAACGTCACAATAGACTCAAAATCGTTAACTGTAGAATCAGGCAGTTCAGTTTCTACGGATGCGGACTACTTTTCTAAGGGGAAAGCGGGAGGTATTGGAATACATACAGAGGATGCCGTCACTATTTCAGGAGCCATGTCACAGATAGCGTCAACAACGTGGGGTACAAGCCAGGCAGGTAACATTTCCCTTTCTGCGGGAAGCGTTTCATTGTCAAGAGGGGGAAATATATCTACAAGCACTTATGGCGCAGGGGACGGAGGTTTGATCTCGATTCGTACAGCCGGAGACTTGAATATAGCAGGAAAAGAGACATACACTCCAGTTACCGGCCTTCCCGTCACATATACAAGTTCGGTCACCAGTAATACTTTGAGAAAAGGTGGCGGTGGGACGATCTCCGTAGATGCAGGGAAAATAAGCGTCTCTGACGGGGGTGTCATCAGCGCCGCTGCATTAAAGGGAAGTAGCGGAAAAGGAGGAGACATAGTCGTCAAGGCCTCTGTTTTGCTCTCCATCACGGGCGGAAAGAACACGACGGGGATTTTCTCGGATTCATCGGGTTCCGGCCTTGCCGGTTCTGTATCCATAACCACTCCTTCCCTTACCATAACCGACAGCGGCAAAATCTCTGCCGAGAGTACTTCAACCGGCAAGGCTGGAGATCTGGTTATCAATGTCTCCGATAAGATCTCCATGAACGGTGGCTCAATCACTACCGCCACGACAAATGCCGATGGCGGAAATATAACCATTGACCCTGTGATGATGGACTTGCGCAACAGCAGCATCACCACCTCCGTCAATGGCGGAACTGGTAACGGTGGCAACATTTCTATTGCCGCAGGCACACTCCTTTTGGATCACAGCAAGATTATCGCCAAGGCTGTTGGCGGGAACGGCGGCAATATTTCAATTAATGCGGATGTCTTTCTTTATGACCCGTTAAGCCTTGTGAGCGCTTCTTCCCAGCTTGGCCTGCCCGGAAGAATCGGCATCAACGCTCCGCTCGTCGATCTGAGCGGCAACCTTGTTACCCTTCCGGAAGGGATATTGGGAGCAAATGAACTGACACCTCGACAATGCACAACTGCAGGGGAGACTTCGAGTAGTTTTGTGGTTGACACTGTGAAGCTGCAATCTCAACCTGACCGTAACCTGCTGGCGTACTGACCTGATAGCAAAAAGGCCTTGTCCTTGGGGGTATTATGAAGGTTTGGAGTATGAAACTGAGCCTGTTTTTCATGATGGTCGGCGTATGTGTTTTATGCATATCGACTTCGGCTCCTGCTACTGAAAGCTTAGGCGCACGCGGCTTTATGCAGTGCGAAATATTTTTGCGGGATGGAAGGTTCAACGAATCTGTAGCCTTTGCTAGCCGCAAGCAGAATGAAGATAATCCACTGAACGATGAATTGCCTTTGGGTATATGCAAAATCAAAGCAATGATTGAACTTGAGAAATATCTGGAAGCCTTGACAGAAATCAATCAATTACAGCAGCTGGTCAAGACCAAAGCCGGATCTGTCTTTGAAGGAGAAATTCATAATTTGTCCGGGACATTGTCACTGGAATCACGGAATTATGCCGAAGCAGAGTACCACTTCAATAATGCCGTGAAATTCGCCCGTACAACTAACAATGGGCAATTACTCTCTAAGGCGCTGAACAATTTTGCAATCCTCCTATTGCGACAGAACAGGCCACAGGATGCGCTTCCTCTGATTAAAGAGGGTGTTTCTATTGCTGAAAACCCGGAATACAGTAACGACGCTGCAAGGTTGTACATAACGTATGCAAATACATTGCTGGATCTGGGGCAGCCCGCCTCCGCTCTGCAACAAATTGCCATTGCGGATGAAATGCACCGTAAAATGCCCCCTTCCTATTACCGTGCTAAAGGTCTCCTTGTCATAGGCGATTGGTATTCGCAATTGGAGGAGGAGTATCCGAGAGAATCTGCAGGACAGGGACGGCAAAAGGCATTTATTGCTTATCAGAACGCTCTGGAGACAGCTTTGATGCTGAATAATCCGCGGATTACCAGTTATGCCGCCGGGAATCTGGGCCGCATCAAAGAACTCGATAGCTCTTATCCGGATGCCCTGAAATATACCCGCATGGCGATGTTTTATGCACAACAGGGACAATATGTTAATTATCTCTATCTCTGGCAGTGGCAAGGTGCCCGGATACTTAAAGCTCAGGGATTTCTGGACGAGGCAATCAATTTATGTCGTCTGGCTGTTGAAACTTTGCAGTCCATCAAATGCAATCTTGTTCAAAATGAGATCAGGCATTTCCAGAAACAGGTTAAGCCGGTTTATCTTGAGCTGGCCGATCTGCTTCTTGCCAAAGCTTCTCTCCAGGACAACCAGCAAGCGGGTCAAGAAACGCTTGCAGAAGTTTTTAAAACAATTGAATTGCTGAGATCTGATGAGCTAAGAAATTACCTGCGTGATTCATGCGCTGGAGTTAATCGCGCAGAGTTAACAAGCCAAAGACTGGCAGATGACCGTGTCGCTGTAATCTATTACATTGCTTTCCGGGATAGAATTGTAGCTTTGCTTAGTACAAAATCAGGTTTGAGACGTTTTACCGTTTCTGCTCCGATATCCGAGATTAACGCCTCCGTCAAATCCTTCCGTGAATTACTGAGATTAAATGGTAACGGGTATATTCAGCCCAGTCAAAAACTGTACGAGTGGCTCATTGCACCCATGTACCCTTACCTGAAGGATGTTAATACGTTAGTCTTCGTACCGGACGGTTCCATCAGGATGATTCCTATGGCAGCGCTCCATGACGGCAAGCAGTTCTTGATTGAAAAATATTCCATTGCATTAACACAAGGTCTGTCGATAACTGAGGGAGAAGGTCGTCTCTCCTACAACGATGTGAACATCTTCCTTGGCGGAATTTCAAAAGCAGTTAATGGATTTGGGGAAATTCCATCTGTAAACCAAGAGCTTAATTATATCCGACAACTTTACCATGGTGTGATTCTGAAAGATGAAGCTTTTACGACCTCTTCAATAAATGAACAACTCAAAAAGACCCCCTATCCTGTGTTCCACATTGCCTCGCATGGCCAGTTTACCGGAGATTTCGCTGACACCTTTATCCTTGCTTGGGACGGGAAACTGACCATGGATAAACTTGCCGAATATGTGAGAATGAGCCAATCCAGCCAAAGACCGCTCGACCTGCTGACGCTAAGTGCCTGTAGCACCGCAGCTGGCAACGAACAAGCATCCCTGGGACTTGCCGGAGTGGCGCTAAAAGCGGGAGCGAAAAGCGCGATTGCCTCATTATGGGAAGTCGACGACAGGGCTACAGCGGATTTTTTTGTCTCCTTTTATCAGCTACTGAAAAAAGAGCCATCTCTCTCAAAAGCAGAGGCTTTACGCAAGGCACAGCTATTAATGCTTTATGACAAGGATTTCCATGAACCGTCAACGCCGGTTAGGGGTGGAGACCCAACAACAAAAACTTCTACACCGGTAGGTAATACGGAACCGACCGACACACCTGTTTCTTATAGCAATCCTTATTACTGGGCGCCTTTCGTGCTGACTGGAAACTGGTTGTGATTAAAATCAAAAATCAGAAGTGCCTGAAATCCAAATTGCGAAAATTTAAACAACACTTATTGCCTCTGTGTCGAAACGCAATGTTAATCGCAGATACTGGAGCCGGAAGGTAGCTGAGCTGTTCCTTTTAGGAGGACGACATGTCTGAGAGGAAAAAAAGTAACAAAAAGAAAACTCCATTTTTGAAAAATCCTGACTACTGGCTTAATGTGGGTGTTGGCCTAGTAATACTCTTTGCCTGCTTGCTTGCGGAAAACACCCGGTGGGGTGAAGAAATACAGAATTCAGCATATGACGTCCTTATCCGTTTCGAAAACAAACTACAGTCGGACAACTCTAAGATTCCCAAAGTGGTAAAAAAGTTAGTAGGCTGGGGACAAAGACAAGAAACGTCGCTTTTCTTCGTTGATATAACCGAACAGGAATACCGTGATGAAATGAAAAACCCGCTCATTACGCCCCGGCGCAGGATAGCGGAACTGATCAGGATCGCATGGGAAAAGAAGGCTTCAGTAATCTTCCTTGATATACTGCTGGACAAAGCGGATCGAGAAAAACCAGGCGGGGATGACGCACTGCGAACCTTACTGATAAACATGATTAAAGATAATAAAAATATAAATACGAAGATCATTATCCCTGCGCTGGTCGGCGCCGATTCAGTACTGAAACCAGGGGTGTTTGATGACATTTTTGTCGCCCAGAAGAAGGAAGGGTGTAAGCTTATATATCGTGCGATAGCCGAAGCAAGTGCCCCGGGCAGTGATTATAAAAATCGGTTCTTTACTGCCTATAGACCTGTCTTTATTTCACAATATTCGAAGTGCCACCCCAGAAACATAGATATTATCTGGTCGGT
>JBAYZR010000146.1:0-8581 GCA_041672425.1 Pedobacter sp.
ACAGACCGAAGGTCACACCGCCATCTACGACCCCTGCGCTCCCAAATCACGCCTCGGAATCCTGCGGTCCGAGTTCGAGGGGAGATCGCTTGAAGGAGTCGAAGGGCTCCATTTTCACACACTCTGCGAACAGCTCTTTGAACCGCTGGAGCGTACCGCCAAGGTTTTTGAAGAGAAGTTTGGCCGGTTCCTGCCTGGAATGAAATGGCTCAACCTGGGAGGCGGGCACCATATCACCCGTGAGGGGTACGACATCGACGGACTGGTGGAGCTGGTGAAGCACTTCAAGGGGAAATACGGCCTGAACATCTATCTGGAGCCGGGCGAGGCAATTGTCATCGGCGCCGGCATTCTGGTGGGCGAGGTGCTGGACGTGGTGCGTAATGAAATGGACATTGCCATCCTGGACGTCTCAGCCACATGCCACATGCCGGACATCCTGGAGATGCCCTATCGCCCGGAAATCCTGAACGGTTACGTTGCCAACGAAAAGGCGTACACCTACCGTCTGGGGGGCGCCTCCTGTCTGGCTGGTGATGTGATCGGCGACTGGTCCTTTGAGCAGCCTCTAAAGGCTGGCGACCGGCTGGCCTTTCTGGACATGTCTCACTATACCATGGTCAAAACCACAACCTTTAACGGCATACAGTTGCCGCACATCTGCACCTGGGAGCCTGAAAAAAACGAATTGACGGTGGTACGCAGTTTTGGCTACACAGACTTCAAACAACGACTTTCATAAAGGACATGACATGGCGCTTAATACAAGAATCTGGATGAACGGGGCATTGGAGTGGATCGCCCTGATTGACGGCGAGGAGGTTTTCCTTGGACAGCGCGAGGTGCCTGCCCCGCTGGAAGAGGGCGACACGTGGACAAGCAGCCTGGGCGATATGTTCAAGGTCGAAAATGGGGATATCCTCCTGATCGGAAAGACAGAGCCGCCCAAGAAATACTGGTAGTATCGCGGGGATGCCGAGTTCATCCCCTCCTGATTTGCTTCTCTTTGGCTTTCCTTTGCACAACTGCTCTGCTATCAATATTCTATGACAACAGATCGACTTCACATCATCGAAGTTGCCGTCCCCGTGCATCTGGATCGGACGTTTCACTACCGCGTGCCGGTCGCCTTGTCGGCACAGGCCCTACCTGGCCGGCGCGTATTTGTTCCCTTCGGCAATCGCCGCATGACAGCCTATGTCCTCACTACGCTGGAATCCAGCAATACCGCAAACCTGAAGGAAATCATCGATGTTCTTGATAACGATGCGCTCTGGACAGACAACGAGCTGGTGTTTTTCCGTTGGGTAGCTTCCTATTACCTGCATCCACTGGGTGAGGTAATCAAGACGGCCTTGCCGTCCGGTATCAATCTACAGTCGCGCAAGACATCCGGGCAGGGGACAGAGACAATAACCGGCGGTCGCTCAGTACGTTACGAAACATTTTACCGTCCCGGAATGCTGGTTGATCCGCCACGTACCCTGGGCGCCAAGGCAACGGAGGTTCTGAAACTCATCAGGGATGAAGATTCTATCCCGGCAGCGGAGCTACGTAAGCGCTTTGGCCAGTGTGTTGCTCAACTCAAACGGCTGGTTGAACTGGGACTGGTGGAGCAGGAGCAGCGGGAGGTGTATCGCGACCCGTTTCGGGAGGAGTCCGGCAAGCGCGATGTACCACAGAAACTGAACCGCCACCAGCAATCAGCCTTTGACACAGTGCGCACGGCTCTCAACAGACAGATATTTGCGCCGTTCCTTCTGCATGGCGTTACTGGCAGCGGCAAGACCGAGGTTTATCTCCAGGCTATCGCACACACCCTTGATCAGGGAAAGAGCGCCTTGGTGCTGATCCCGGAGATATCTTTAACCCCCCAACTGGTTCGACGTTTCCGCGCCCGCTTTGGTGGCGGCATTGCCATTTTGCACAGCGGATTATCCGATGGCGAGCGCTATGATGAATGGCGCCGCATCCGGCGCGGCCTGGCCCGCATCGTGATCGGCGCCCGCTCAGCCATCTTTGCTCCGCTTGAAAAAATCGGCATCATTGTTGTGGACGAGGAACACGAGGCATCTTTCAAGCAAGCTGAAGGTCTGCGCTACAATGCCCGAGACCTGGCGCTGGCCAGAGGACAGTTGGAGCAGGCAACCGTCATACTCGGTTCGGCTACCCCGCTGATCACGAGTCTGTATGCGGTTGATCAGAACAAGCTGGCGCTTCTCTCCCTACCCGAGCGTGTCCGCGGCATCCCCATGCCAACGGTGGAAACAGTGGCCATGCAAGGAGTAAAAACAACCATCTCGCCTCAACTTCACCAAGCGCTGGAGGAAACCCTGGCACATGGCGGACAGGCCATGATCTTTCTCAACCGGCGCGGTTTTGCAACCTTCCTGACCTGTAGCGAGTGCAGCAGCCCCCTGACCTGCCCAAACTGCTCTGTCACCCTCACTTTTCATCGCAGCCGCGGTCAGAGCGTCTGCCACTATTGCGATTACGCCGTTCCCGCCCCCGGAACCTGCCCCACCTGCGGCTGCCTGGAGCTACTGGAACTGGGGGCCGGCACAGAACGGGTCGAGCATGATCTGCGTGAGCTGCTGCCCCAAGCGCGTATCCTGCGTATGGACAGCGACACAACCTCCGGCAAGGGAAGCCATGACCGCATCCTGTCACGCATGATCGATGGTACGGCCGACATACTGATCGGCACCCAGATGATCACCAAAGGGCACGATTTTCCTGATGTAACCCTTGTGGGGGTTATCAATGGCGAGGCCAGCCTTAATATGCCTGACTTCAGAAGCGCTGAGCGGACCTTCCAGATGCTCTCCCAGGTCTTCGGGCGTGCCGGTCGGGGGGATACACCGGGTAAAGTACTGCTGCAGACACTTAACCCATCCCATTACGCCATCCAATGCGCCATCGCCCACGACAACGTCGGCTTTTACAAACAGGAGCTTGACTTCCGTCGTGAAGTTGGCTATCCGCCCTTCACCTTTCTGGTCGGTCTGGGCTTCTCCGGCACAGCCGAGCAGGCAGTAGAGCAGCGCGCCGGTTCGACCGTCCGCTTGCTGATTGACCTTAAACGCGAACTGTCTCTGCGGGTTGAAATACTAGGCCCGGCGCCTGCCCCGCTCTATCGCCTGCGCGGGCGTTTTCGTCGACAGATCCTGTTCAAATCTCCATCCCGCAATGACCTGCGGCGGCTCATCACCGCATGGCTTGCCCGCCGTGCAACCACATCAACCGTTCGTGAGGTCATCGATATCGACCCGGTTGACATGATGTGATTCAAAAACAAGGACATCGAGCGTGATTTTCCATGGCAAAGATTGTACTGTCAAAAGACAGGAATGACATATCGGACAAGGTTGAAGTGAACCCTCTCGTGTATCAGCACTGGGTAGACGCTCTTAGCGAATTTGCATCTTCGGTCAGATTGAGACAAGGATTTTCGAGCATCGTGGAGATCGCGGAAGAAAAATGGGAATTAAATGATGACGGTGATCTGGTGATCACTGCCATCATAGAAATGGAAAGTATGCAGATGATAGTTCCACGGGGGCTGTGGGAGTGGTTGTGATTTGATGTACAGTCGTTATTTACCGAGCCTCTTACAGAATCCACACATAAGTGCCTTATCCTGTTTATCAGGGTGTGGAGGCTGACATGCATGAAATGTCAATAACGCAGGGGATCATCGATATTTGCGAGAAACATGCTGATGGCCGACGGGTGTTGTCTCTGCACGTTGAGATTGGTGAGCTCAGCAGTGTGGTGTCCGAAGCGGTGGAGTTCTGTTTCGAGGCTTGCAGCTCCGGCACCCTGTTGGAAGGCGCACAGATGAACATCACTCGCGTGCCGGGCATGGGTTGCTGCCAGGATTGCGGCGCTGAGACCCCGCTTACGACGCTATTTGACTCCTGCCGGAATTGTGGGGGTTTTCGGGTTTCCATCCTGTCTGGTGAGGAGATGCGGGTTAGAGAAATTGAGGTTGAATGATAAAGGGCGCTGCTGTCCCAGCAACTCCCTTTATAGCATAGGAATTTCCATTTTTTCGAACAGCCAATAAATTTGAAATATCCAATCTGTTGCCGTGACGCCGTTATGCCCATAGCATTGAACTGTGCTTTTTTACTCAACAAAACATATTTGTCGTGATATGAGGAGGTAGGCTGACCAAGGAGCATTGATGGCATATGCAGGGGATCGACCGGGACACCTTCCGCCTGATATTTGAAGAACATTGGGATGAATTCAAGTCTCTTCGTCCCTCGTTTGCCACGCAGTATTACGATGATTTAGTATCGCATCAGCTCAACAAATGCACGAACAGGCCACTTCTCAATTTTGGCTCGAACCAGGTGGATTTGGGGGGCATGATCTGATCCTGATCCGCCAACTCAATCAGCTCACGGATTGAGGTCGGAAAAAGGGAAAAGGCCACGGCGTACTTGCCCCCGTCCACCAGTTTGACCAACTCATCGTTGCCACGGATACCTCCGACGAAGTGGATCCTCTTGTCGGTGCGAGGATTGTCGATGCCGAGAATCGGCTTCAGCAAGCGATCCTGTAGGATGGATACATCCAGGCGGCTGACCGTGTCGGCCTCGTTGATGATCTCTTCACGAGCACACAGATGATACCAGCGCCTATCAAGATACATGCCGAAGTGATGGCGCCTATTCGGCACGACCTGCTCCGTGGAAGGGAGGATCTCGAATATGGCCTCTACCTGAGCTACAAACTCGGCAGCGCTTAGATTGTTCAAGTCCTTGACTACCCGGTTGTACGGCATTATGTTGAGTTGGTTTTCGGGAAAGATGACGGTCAGGAAGACGTTGTATTCCTCTTGCCCTGTGTGGGCTGGATTGTTAGCGCGACGCAACTCGCGTACCCGTTCGGCGGCGGCGCTGCGGTGGTGACCGTCAGCCACGTACAGCCTGGGGATTGCCGCGAAAAGTGTAATCAGTCGTTCAATCAAGGTCTTGTCGGTGATAATCCAGAGGGTGTGGGCTACATCGTCATCGCTGATGAAGTCATACTCTGCCGGGCCATTAGTGACCCCTTCGATAATCCCCTCCACCTCACCGCAGGAGCGGGAGAGATAAAATACAGGTTCATCGTTGGCGTCAAGATAATCGATATGTTTAACCCGGTCCTCTTCCTTGTCGGCTCGGGTGTGCTCATGCTTTTTGATCACGCCGGACTGATAATCGTCCACGCTGGCGCATACCACAAGACCGGTCTGGATGATGCCGCCCATACGCTGCCGGTAGACATAAAAGCAGTCCTGGCTGTCCTGAACAAGTACTCCTTGTTGAATAAATTCGTCCAGATTCTGTTTGCCCCGCACATAGACCGGCTTATCATGTGGGTTGATCTCAGGTGGCAGATCAATTTCAGGGCGTGAGATGTGCAGAAAGCTGTTGGGATTGCCGACAGCCATTGCACATGCTTCTTCGACATTCATCACGTCATATGGCAGCGCCGCTACTTTGTCGGCCAGTTTTATTGGTGGGCGGAGAGCCCGGAATGGTCTGATGATTGCCATAGCATCCTCGCAGTTACTGAAAATATCGGCGGGCGCCGATAAATTGTTTATCGAAATAATCCTCATCAATAGAGGCTACGCGGATATCCTCACCTCGGCGGGGCGCGTGGACAAATTTGCCGCTGCCGACGTAGATGCCAACGTGATTGATCTTGTCTTCGGACGACCCGAAGAAGACCAGGTCTCCGTCGCGCAGGTCGTTCTTCGTCACCGGATCACCAACTTTATATTGATCGCGTGATGTTCGGGGTATGCTGGCGCCGCACAGATTGTAGACCGCTCGCACAAAGCCGCTACAGTCCATGCCATCGATGACATTTTCCCCACCCCAACGGTAGGGTATGCCTACGAAACGTTCAGCAGTGCGTGCAGCAATGGCGCCCATGTCCCTATCGCCTCGGGATGGCTTTGATTTGGGCTTGTCAGCAGGCTCGTTGCTTCTGTTTGAGTGTCTGTTTGTCGCCTCATGCGTTGTCCGAATCTCTTCCGTATTAGGTTTCTGCCAGCCCGGCGCCTTGGGTTTTGCAAAGACGACCTCATTGGGAGGGGCGATGTAGTAGCTGTCGATCATCCGGTCATGAACAAGTTTGTCAGCTACCGAGCGGGCCTTTGTTTTTGAGGGAAAATCACCGAAGCGGACAGCATAGATGCCGTTGTCCTTACGGAAATAGAAGGCCTCGATTCCCTTGGACTGTAGCTTTGTTGTAAATAGTTCTGCATTTTTGACTTCGGCAAAGGCTCCCATCTGGATGGCGTAACCCAGGCGACGGATTTCTGACGAAGGGGCGGCGATAGCCAATCCTGCTGTGAGTAACAGTATGATGACGTAGAAAAATTGTATGCCTGATTTGATATTTGTGAACATGGTCAAATGCGTTCTTTCGTGGGTTGATCAGGCTGGAATGCCGATAGTATCCATAATTGCTCCGTGGGAGTAAAGATTTTTTTACCGTGAGCATGCCGCTGAGATCGGTATTAATAATAACAGAAATTGTTTCATAAAATGATAGATAAACATTTGCAGAAATCAGAATGGTAGTTTATTATAATCCATAAATAAAACTGATATCAGGTGGGGAAACCGACCCTGGGGGGAGGTAGTGAGTTATGACAACTAATGAGATATCAATGCCAGGGCCGCTGACATCCTCAAACCTCTCAGCGACTGCGGCAGCTACGTCCTCAAAGGCGGTGGCGTCTCGCAACCTTACAAGCAATGGAAGCTCACTTCAGGATCAGCAGATCAGCCCTGTTGATTCTGTTACAATTTTTAATAAACTCCAGGATTCAAAGCGTGAGGCCCGCAAGGAAGAAGCAAAAAAAATAGATGACACGCTGGAAAGAACGATGAACAGCATACAATTTACCTATAATAACAGGGGCAATTTGCGGATCAGGTTTACGGACAGTAGCGGCAAGCTTGTTTATCAGATACCTTCGTTATTTTACACGAGGATTTCTGATCTGATGGTTCGTCCCCAATCATCGGTGAACACTGAAGCGTAAATTAGATGGCACATTAATAAATGAAGTATTAAAAAAACCGTCCAGCCGTGATTTTAAATTCGGCGGACGGTTTTTTCTGCCCAAAAGAATCATTTAATCCACATCCTTAACCTCTCGTCGCACCCCCATCAGCATAGCCACTACAAACTCATCCAGTGATCCGTTCAGCACGGAGTCAGGATTGCCCGACTCTACGCCGGTACGCAGGTCCTTGACCATCTTGTAAGGATGAAGGACATATGAACGGATCTGACTGCCCCAGCCGATCTCCTTTTTCTCCGCTGCGATCTCGGATGCCTTGGCGGTGCGCTCCCCCACTTCTCGTTCATACAGTTTAGCGCGCAGTACCTTCATTGCAGTGGCCTTGTTCAAGTGCTGGCTCCGCTCGCTCTGGCAGGCTGCAACGATGTTTGTTGCCAGGTGAGTGATGCGTACGGCCGAGTCGGTGGTGTTGACGTGCTGGCCACCCGCGCCTCCGGAACGGTAGGTGTCGATCCGCAGATCCGTATCGGAAATTTTGATGTTGATATCTTCCTCTTCAATTTCGGGGAAAGCGTAGACCGAGGCAAAGGAGGTGTGACGGCGGGCGTTGCTGTCAAAGGGCGAAATTCTTACCAGACGGTGGATGCCGGCTTCGGCCTTGAGGTGGCCATAGGCGTATTCTCCGCTGACACTGAAGGTGACCGATTTAATTCCGGCTTCGTCGCCGGCCTGATAGTCGGTGATCGTGGTTTTCCACCCCTTTTTTTCGCAGTAGCGCAGATACATACGCAACAGCATCTCAGCCCAGTCCTGGGACTCGGTGCCGCCCGCACCGGGGTTGATGGAAATAAAGCAGGAGTTGCGATCATGGGTGTCTGAAAGCATACGCTGGAATTCGGCCGTCTCTACACACTCCTGTAGACGGTTGTTCATTATAACCACTTCGGCCAGGGTTTCCTCATCTTGGGCTTCCACACCCAGTTCGATCATCACCCGGACCTCCTCAAGCTGCCGGTTGAGGGCATCCCACATCTGAACAATCTTTTCCAGCGCAGTGCGATTTTTGAGTATGTTCCGGGAATTCTCGACAGCGTCCCAGAAACCCGGAGCAGCAATTTTGGATTCTACCTCCTGGATTGATTCACGTTTGGTTTCTACGTCAAAGAGCCCCCCGGAGTTTGGCGATACGATCTTCATAATCATTCATACGGGCTATTTCTTCACGGTACATTTTGAACTCCCTGGAGTGTTATTTTTTAATTTTGCACACCTTCAACTGTTCAAGGCTTGATATACGCATTCAATCCAATGGTAATGGGCTTTCCATCCACCATTGCAGTAGTAACGGCATTCCCCCGTGAACTGGCTACCACCAGAGTTTTACCGGATGATGATGGTGTTGGTTTCTCCAGGTCAATTTCTATGCAGAGCTTGTTGCCTTTGATTTCGACGGTCATTGCCATGATGTAGTTCTCCTTTTTATGTTGCAACATGAAAACACTATAAACGGAAATTCAGTATTTTCCAAGTCCCTTACACTCT
>JBAYZR010000147.1:0-8572 GCA_041672425.1 Pedobacter sp.
GTGCGTTACAAACATACCGCCGCGCTGAACGGTGAGTGACAAAGGAGCGGAGATGATATCAACGACATCAGCGCTACGCGTACTCTATCTTGAAGACAACCCGGTCGATGCTGACCTGACACGACGGGAGCTCGCCAGACTGGCGCCGGATATTCTGCTTGATATTGCTGCGACCCTGTCTGCTGCCAGGGAGCGGCTGGCTCCGGCGTTCCCACCCTTTGACGTGGTACTGGCCGATCTCCGCCTGCCCGACGGCAGTGGTCTTGAGCTGCTGACCCATATTCGCGAGCGCGAACTGCCGCTGGCGGTGGTGATCATCACCGGGTCCGGTGACCAGGAAGCAGCGGTTGCCGCACTCAAGGCCGGAGCCGACGACTATCTGGTCAAAAAGACTGAAAATATCAGTAATCTGCCCCATGTATTGTCCGCAGCATATACCAGCTTTCAGATGAGACGTGAGCGTCGGGCCACCCCCCTGCGTTTGCTCTACGCCGAGTCCAATGCATTTGATATCGATCTGACCCGTCGCTATCTCGCCCGGCATGCCCCACATATCCGTATGGAGGTTGCCGCTAGCGGTGAGGAGATTCTGGCGTTGCTCCCCTTGTCATCTGCGGAACCTGCGGCGCCTGTTGATGTGCTGTTGCTGGATTACCATCTCCCCGGCCTGAATGCTCTTGAGGTTATCAAAATCCTGCTCCAGGAGCGGCGCCTGGATATCCCCATTGTGCTGATCACCGGCCACGGGACCGAGGAGATAGCTGTCCAGGCCTTGCGTCTTGGGGTGGCCGATTATCTGGTGAAACATGAAGGCTACCTGCACCGGCTTCCTGGTATGTTGGAGCAGGCGCAGAAACAGGCGGCGCTCAACAAAAGCCTGGCTCAATTCCGAAACCTTTCCCAGGAATTTCGGGGTCTGCTTGATGCCATCCCCGACAGCCTCATGCTCATAGACCGGGACATGAAGGTTCTATGGGCAAACAGTACTGCCTCCGAACTCCTTGGAATTGCAGTAAACGGACTGGGCGGCCAGTACTGTTATAATCTCTGGTGTGACCGCACGACACCTTGCGAACCATGCCCGGTCCTGCACTGTCTGGAGTCCGGCGCCCCCTGGAGCGAGACCGTTATCAGGCCTGACGGCAGGATCTGGGATATCCGGGCCGTGCCGCTGATGGATGAGCAGGGCAAGGTGACGAAGGTCATTGAAGTGAAGCGGGATATAACCGAGCACAAGAAGCTTGAAGCACAATATATCCAAGCGCAAAAAATGGAATCGATCGGCGCCCTGGCCGGTGGCATAGCCCACGATTTCAATAATATTTTGACGGTGATTATCAGTTTAGGCCATATAATGCTCATGCAAACTACAGAGGGCGATCCGCAGCGGCAAAACATTTCAGACATTCTCGAGGCGACGTCCCGGGCCACTTCGCTGACCAGGGAGTTGTTGCTCTTCAGCCGCAAGCAGGTAAGCGAGCGTAAACCGGTCGATCTGAATGATGTTCTCGTCAAGACCGGGACTTTCCTGCATCGTACCATCGGCGCGGACATCGCGCTTAAAATCGTACCGCACACATCCTCTCTACTGATCCTGGCCGACAGACACCAGTTGCAACAGGTGCTCATGAATCTGGCGGTAAATGCCCGCGATGCCATGCCCGAAGGGGGGGAACTGGTACTAAAAACGGAACAGGTGGTTCTGGATGAAGGATTTACTACTGCATATGGTTTCGGTAAACCTGGCGCACATGCGCTGCTGACTGTCTCGGATACCGGTACGGGAATGAACAGGGAAACGTTGCAGCGGATCTTCGAACCGTTTTTTTCCACCAAGGAGGCGGGAAAAGGAACAGGCCTTGGCCTTGCAGTAGTCTACGGCATTATCAAGCAGCATGATGGTTTTATTGCAGCCTGCAGCGAACTTGGCCAAGGCGCCACCTTCAAAATTTATCTGCCGCTTTCCGAGGCTGCGGGACAGGTAAGCGTGGCAGTGCAGGAGCAGCCTGTTGCCGGAGGCACGGAGACAATCCTGCTGGCTGAGGACGATGACATGGTGCGGAGCCTGATGACTCTTGTGCTGACGGAAGCGGGCTATACGGTCATAGCGGCGGTTGATGGCGAGGACGCGGTGCGGAAGTTTCAGGAAAACGCCACCTCGATTCAGCTGCTGTTCTTCGACCTGATCATGCCAAGGATGAATGGCAAGGAGGTGTGCAACGCGATCAGCAAGATGCAGCCAGGGATAAAGACTATCTTTTCCAGCGGCTATGCGCTCGACACAATCTCGCAGAAGGCTTCACTTGCAGACGGTGTCATGCATCTGATCCAGAAACCGGCGTCACCCCATGATATTCTGAAGAAGGTGCGGAGTGTGCTGGACAACGCTCCATGATAGTTGAACTTTTTATGGAATGGTGTAATTTTACTCGGAAAGAAACCAATAAAAAAGCAATCGCTCAAATGGATATATAAGGGAACAGAAACATGGATAGTTCGTCCTCACAAAAGATAAGGCTGCTTGAAAACATCCTCCAGAGAATAGCTTCTCCGATGTTTGTAATAAACCGCCATCACACAATTATCTACTGGAACAATGCGCTTGCCCAGTTGACCGGTATGAGTACCTTTCAGATGGTGGGCACAAAAAACCAGTGGAAGGCATTTTACAGCACTAAACGGGAAGTGATGGCCGATCTGGTGGTGGACAATAATCTGGAACGTCTTGAGGAGCTTTACACTAAATTTTCCTCATCTCTGTTCACATTGAACGCTTATCAGGCAGAGGGATGGTTCGACAACCTGAACAACAAGCGTCGTTACCTCTTCTTCGAGGCGGTTCCGGTGCTGGATGAAAATAACCAGATATTCGCAGCGGTTGAGACCCTTGAGGATATCACCGAGCGAAAACTGATCGAGGAGTCGGTGCTGGATCATAATACGTTCCTCCAGACTGTTATGGATGCCATACCAAGCTTGATTTACTACAAAGGTGAAGATCAGCGTTATCTTGGTTGCAATACGGCTTTTCTTGATTTCATGGGTCACTCCGCGGTGGAGGTAGTGGGCAAAAAACTTGAAGATTTCATGCCCGAGAAATATGCCCGGGAAACCGCCAGCTACGATTATAAAGTGATTGATAGTAAGAAAGCGGTTTCGTATGAAACAACCATGATAAACTCACAGCATGAAGAATGCAGGCTTATCGGCAACAAGGCGCCTTTCTTCAAGCATGATGGTTCCCTTGCAGGAATTGTCGGCTCGTTTTCCGACATAACCGAACTTAACCGGTTGCATGAAAAGATAAACAGACTCTCAATGGCTGTGGATCAAAGCTCTTCAACCATTGTCATGACTGATGTCGATGGAACTATTGAATATGTCAACAGGAAATTCACTGACACAAGCGGCTACACGGCAGAAGAAGCCATTGGAAAGAACCCGCGTATATTAAAGTCAGGAGAGTTGTCGCCGGAAATATACACTGGACTTTGGAAAACCATATCATCAGGCAAAACATGGAATGGTGAGTTTCATAACCGACGCAAGGACGACTCACTTTACTGGGAGTCAGCATCCATAGCCCCGCTTGTTGATGACAGAGGGACAATAACAGGTTATTTGGCTGTTAAGGACGATATTACCGAGCGCAAGCAGAACGATGCCAGATTTGCAGAGCTTTTCAGATTGGTGGAGCATGGCAAGAGGGAATGGGAGGAGACGCTGGATCACCTGCGTGATTTTGTGATCCTTGCCGATTCTAATCACTGCATAATAAGATATAACAGGATATTGGCCGACCTTACAGGAAACTCGGTTGATAAACTGGCAGGACTGGACTGGCGGGAGCTGCTTAAGAAGAGCGGTTTTATATTTGTTTCATTTGCGGAAAACAGAGGGGAACTTTTACATTCCAGTTCCGCGCGCTACTACGACATAAACATCTATCCGATCATTGAGCAGAACGAAAACAAGGGGTTTGTGGTTTCTCTGAATGATACCACGGAACTCAGGAATATCGCGAAGGAGCTTGAAAAGGCCTACAGTGAGCTTGAAGAAACACAGCTTCAGCTTTTCCAGCAGGAGAAGATGGCCTCAGTGGGCCAGCTTGCCGCGGGTGTGGCCCACGAGATCAATAACCCGATGGGCTTTATCTCCAGCAATCTTGGCAGCCTTGAAAAATATGTGAACCGTCTTGCGGAGTTCATATCCTTGGGGGACCAGGCTGTTGCCGCATCTGGTGACAGCGCGGTAAAAACGCAGATGCAGGACGCCCGAAAGCGGCTGAAGATCGACCATCTGCTGGATGACTCGCATCAACTCATAGCCGAGAGCCTTGAAGGCGCCTCCCGGGTAAGACGCATCGTTCAGGACCTGAAGAGCTTCTCCCGTGTCGATCAGGCTGAAACAGCGTACATCAACCTTAACGAGGCGCTGGAAACCACGATCAATATCGCTCGTAATGAAATCAAGTATGTAGCTACCCTCAACCGGGAATTCGGCGACATTCCACAAATCAGATGTTTCCCGCAGCAGTTGAATCAGGTGTTTCTGAACCTGTTGGTAAACGCAGCCCATGCCATGGAGGAAAAGCAAGGTACTATCACTGTACGCACCTTCAGCAAAGGCGAAGATGTATTGGTTCAGGTCAGCGACACAGGAAGCGGCATGCCGGAAGATGTCATGAAACGTATTTTCGAGCCGTTCTTCACAACCAAGGAGGTGGGTAAAGGGACCGGCCTGGGGCTCTCCATCAGCTATGACATTATCAAGAAACATGGCGGCGATATCATGGTGGAAAGCGAGGTCGGTGTCGGCACTGACTTTACCGTGAGGTTGCCGGTTAACAGTCCGCTCCAGTAACCCATTAAGTTTAAGGAAAAATCATGAGTGAAAATTTTGATCAAATCAGGATCTTGTGTGTCGATGACGAACGCAATATACTGCGGGCCCTGGAGCGGGTGTTTCTGGATGATGACTATGAAATAGCGCTTGCCGGGTCGGGCGATGAGGGATTGAATACCATGGAAGAGTCCGGCCCTTTCCAGGTGGTTATTTCCGACTATCGCATGCCGGTCATGAATGGTGTCGAATTCTTGAAGGCGGTCTATGAACGCTGGCCGGAAACGGTCCGCATCGTCCTCTCCGGTTATGCCGATGCCGCAGCAATTGTGGCTGCCATTAACGAGGGGCACATCTACAAGTTCATCCCCAAACCCTGGAACGATAACGAACTGCGCATCACTATACAGAACTGTCTGGAACGATATTTTCTCCAGAAAAAAAATCATGACTTGTTGGAACAACTTGCCGTCGTCAATCAGGCCTTGGAAGAAAAGGTTCGACAGCGCACCGAGCAACTGGAACTTCGTAACCAGGAGCTGAATTTTTCCCGGAATCTGCTTGCTAACCTGCCGGTAGGGGTCGTCGGAATTGATGAAAATGGTATTATCGCCTATTGCAATGACCTCGCCGCGGAACAACTGAAACAGGTTTGCGGTGACATTTCAGGTGTGAATGTGGCAGCTTACCGCGATGATACACTGGGCGCCCTGGTTGAGCAGGTGCGCCGCGAAAAGAGTGTGTCTGCTGAAATCACCCTGGGTGACAAGTCCTTCCGGGTTATGGCGCATACCATAGCATTCTTCGAAACCGTGACGGTAGTGCTGGTGTTTCTGGAGGTATGAGCATGCGCACGGCTTTATCCGGATAATGCATGAAGATGACGGCTTATTTTGATCCGCAACTTATTGATTTATTTTTGCCGATTGCCGAGGAGATACGCGCCAATGTCTGATGAACCGCAACGTATAACCGTCATGCTGGTTGATGACGAGGAAAACATCCTGCGTGCTTTGCAGCGCCTGCTGATGGACGAGGATTTCGATATCGAGACCGCTACATCTGGCGAAGCCGCGCTTGAAAAATTGCCGACGCTGGAAAATGTCGGGCTGATCGTCTCCGATCAACGTATGCCGGGTATGAACGGCGCCGAGTTTTTGGGGAAATCCCAAGAGATTTTCCCTAATGCCCAAAGGATACTGTTGACCGGCTACTCGGATATCAATGCAACCATTGAGGCCATCAACAAGGGGGGCGCCGGACGTTACATCTCAAAACCATGGGATGACGACGAGCTTGTCCAGGCTATTCACAATGCGGTCTTCCTTTATCTGCAGGGAGCGGAAAAGCGGCATCTGAACGAAATCATCAACCAGCAAAAACAGGAAATGGAAGAGTGGAACGCCAGCCTGAAAAAACGTTTGCTACAGAGTACCACTACCATAAGGGAACAAAGTCAGGCAATAAAGAGCCTTGATAACAAGGCGCCGACAGCTGTTTTCAGCCGTATGTTCGATAATTTCTTTGAGGTTATGGGGGACCGCAACGCTGTTCATGCCCGAACAGTTGGGATACTGGTAACCGATGTGGCCCGCAAGATAGGCCTTGATGCAGAAACGGTAGCATCTTTTCGCCTGGCTGCCCTGCTTCACGATGCCGGAAAGTTTGGCACTTTGTCCGCTACGCTGCATAAAAATCTTGATGAAATGTCTGAAAGCGAGATCAGTGACTATCGCCAACATGCGTTGAGGGGAGAGGAAATGTTTGCCCAGGTACAGGAACTTGCGGAGATACTTCCTCTAATCCGGGGGCACCATGAGTCATTTGACGGCAACGGGTTTCCTGATGGCCTGAAAGGTGAACAGATTCCATTGGGTGC
This sequence comes from Pedobacter sp., assembly GCA_041672425.1. Classification (GTDB taxonomy): domain Bacteria; phylum Desulfobacterota; class Desulfuromonadia; order Geobacterales; family Pseudopelobacteraceae; genus JACPFJ01. Next base: position 6,722 of record JBAYZR010000147.1, read on the forward strand.
GCGTTTGATCGCCATTGCTGATCATATTGAAAACACAGCTCGTACGGTAGAACATTTTCGGGCCGATTATGCATTGATGAACGTTAAATATCGTAGCGGCACACAGCTTGACCCCCATTTAGTTACTAAATTTCAAGGTATTACGCGGACTGTTTTTTTTGAAGGCAAGAAAACTGGCGAGCTTTCCGAGGTTGAAATCGACTGTATGGATATCACGCCGGGCATGATTGTTTCCCGCGATGTTACAAGCGGGGCCGGTGTACTTCTTATGCAGCGAGGGAGTGTGTTTGATCCTGCCGGGGTTGCACTGATCAGGAGCCATTTCCGTAAAAATCCTCCTACAAACGGCATTTTCGTCCAGGTTGTGGAGGACTGATCATCACCATGATTGAACAGGGACCTCAAATAATCCCCTTCAGTTCCTCGATCAACTCCCTCAGGAAGTCGTAACCCTTTTGCCAGAATCCACTTTCCGTAATGTCTATCCCTGCCAGTCGGGCCGTGTCTGCCGGAGATAATGCTCCACCCGACTCCAGCAGCCGACGGTATCCCGGTTTAAAGTCCTCTCCATCCTCGCGATACTTCTGGAACAGCGCCAGCACCAACAGCTCGGCAAAGGTATAGGAGTAGCAGTAGAAGCGGGAGTGGATAAAGTGGCTGATGTAGCTCCATCCCCAGTGGTAGGCCGGGATCATCTCAACCGAATCTCCGAAGAGCTTGCCATTCTCCTCCAGCCAGATTTCAGCTATTCTGTCATTGGAGAGGAGACCGTTAGTGCGTTCAGTGTGCAGACGCAGTTCAAAGCGTGTAAGAACGGTCTGGCGGAAGGTAGTGGCGATAATGTCCTCGATCTTGGCGCATAGAAGCGATTTACGTACGGCCGGGTCGCTCTCCCGGTCCAGAAGCATGCGGGTCAGGAGCATCTCTCCAAAGACCGAGGCGGTTTCGGCCAATGGCAGCGGTGCATGGTAGTTGAGCATGCTTTGCTTTTGTGAAAGGACAAAATGCAGTCCGTGGCCGGCTTCATGGGCGATGGTCGCAAGATCCCGAAGCGTTCCGGTATAGTTGAGCAGCAGAAATGGCGGCGCCTGGGGGGAGATGCCCATGGCAAAGGCTCCGCCTGACTTGCCGGTGCGGGGCATGACATCCACCCTGCGTTCCTCAAAAAAGGCATCTACGATCTGTCCAAATTCAACGTCATAGCCGTTGTAGGACGATGTCACAAGATCAATGGCCTCGTCGAAGCCGTACTGTTTTTCGGTCTCTGCCACTGGCGCGTAGACATCGCAGTTGCGGATCTTGTCCATCCCCAGCATCTTGGCCTTGAGACGGAAATACTCCTGTGCCAGACCATAATTGGCCTCGGTCACCGCCATCAGGTGCTCCACCGCCTCATCCGGGATCTCGTTGCCGATGTTGGTGGGTTGGATCGGCGTGGCGTAGTGGCGCAACTCCATCTCCTGGCCATGATCCAGCGCCATGTTGTTAAAGACCGAGTTGAAAACAATTCCATGTTCAGCATGCTTCTCCAGAAAGGTGGTCATGGCCCGGAAACGCACGTCCGGTGAGGTGTGATGCAGCAGGGAAAGCAACTCCTCGCCGGTGAAGTCCTTTTCCTCACCGTCCAGTTCCATGCGAAAATTAAAGGAGGCCGATAGTTCATCGAACAGTTTGGTAAAGGCGCTGATGCCGGTCAGGTTCTTGCGGGTCAGCAGCCGTTCTTCGTTCTCCTTGAGGGTGTAGGGACGAAACTTGCGGATGCCTTGCAAAAAATGGACGTAGATGGCCGCCTCCGGCAGAGTGCAGAGCGAATTGAAACGGTCATCCTTCAGATGCATGAGTTCAAGGTCG
>JBAYZR010000148.1:0-8529 GCA_041672425.1 Pedobacter sp.
CAGGTAAAGCCTGGGGAACTGGTCGCCATACTCGGTCCTTCGGGGTCGGGCAAAACCACACTACTTACCGCTATCGGCCTGATTAACGAACCGACCCACGGCAAGGTGGTCATTGATGGCGCGACAGTCGCCGATGAAGGGTGGCTATCGGGATTGGACCTGAAACGAATTCGACGTGAAAAACTCGGCTTCATTTTCCAGCACCATAACCTGATACCATTCCTGAGCGCTCTTGAGAATGTCATGATTGCACTGGAGATCAACCATCTGTCGAAGAATGAAGCCAAAAACCGCGCAACGGAACTTCTTGTATCGCTGAATATCGGCCACCGACTGAACAACTATCCTTCATCCCTTTCGGGTGGCGAAGCCCAGCGGATTGCCATAGCGCGGGCTTTGGCAAACAAACCGAAGGTAATTCTGGCCGATGAGCCGACCGCTGCCCTGGACACTGACAATGGAAAAAATGTCATGGATCTTTTAAAAAAACTGGCGATGGAGAACCATTCAGCCATCCTGGTTGTTACCCATGACCACCGGATGGTGGAGGGATTTGACAGGATTTTTCAGGTTAGTGACGGGCGGATTACAGGCGAAGAGAAATTGGTATATCAGTTTATTCCGACTCCCTGAGTACTTTGAAAAACAAGCATAGAACGAAGCTACTTGCATTTTGCTACGTATGGTGGAATAAGCAGTACTTCCTTCCCATTATGGAGCCGAACCGGGTACTGCTATTGCAACATGGAATGCCATATGAATTCGGATTTAACGACAGATCAAGCAAACAAAAATAGTGCTTTCCGGTTCGTGTTAGCCATCTTTCTGCCTTTAGCATCCTGTGCTGTTCAGTGGCTGTTATGGGGATGGATAAGTCCTTTTGTCTGGTTCCTTTTCTTTCCGACGGTGTTTTTCAGTGCTTGGCTGAGCGGGATGGCAGGAGGCCTGGTATCAACAGTGATTTCAACTGCTCTGGTCTGGTATTTTTTTATCCCACCACAACTCTCTTGGACTGTTAACAATCCCAATAATCTCTTTTCAGTTGCCATATTTATAATCATGGGCTTCTTCTTCAGCTACACTTTTAATCTGCTAAAGAAGGCAAACCGACGTGCGGAGGAATCTTTGAATGCAGCAGAGTCAGCGAATGTGCGCTTACAAGAATCGAATGAAAAAATCAGCGCGCTCTACGAAAAAACCAAAGAAATCGACACACTAAAAACCCAGTTTTTTTCGAACGTAAGCCATGAATTGCGGACCCCCCTGGCTTTAATTTTGGGCCCGATTTCAAAATGGTTGAAAAATGACGCGCTACAGGGCCAATCCCGCAGCGAACTTGAAATAGTCGAGCGTAACGCCCGACTGCTTCATCGGCAAGTGAACGACCTCCTTGATGTGGCTAAGCTTGAAGCAGGCCGTATGTCAATGCAGTATGCGCAAACTGACATGGCACATCAGGTGCGGGTAATTGCATCTCACTTTTCAATATTAGCCGAGGAGAGATCGATTAATTATTCCGTAGAAGCGGATTCAGCAGTTCCGGCGCAGATGGATATTGAAAAGTTTCATCGTATTGTACTGAACCTTCTCTCAAACGCCTTCAAGTTCACTCCAAAGCAAGGTTCTATTCGCGTAAACCTCCAGCAGTCTGATGAGCGGGCATTTTTACAGGTTACAGACACCGGCAGCGGTATCCCAGAGGATAAAAAAGACCTTATTTTTGAGTCGTTCCGACAAATAGATGGTGCGTCAAGCCGACAATACGGGGGGACTGGGCTTGGCTTATCAATCGTAAGGGAATTTGTTACGCTGCATGGTGGCTCAGTATCAGTAGAAAATGTGCCGGAAGGTGGCGCAAAGTTTACCGCTACTTTCCCCCTGTTAGCTCCTTCGGGCAAGGATGTATTGGCAGAAGAGCCAACTATCGATCCAGACAAGATAAACATACAGCTTATTGATGAATTGCGTGCCGTAAAGGCGCCAGAACACATAAACATAGCAACAAAATCAGCCACACAGTCTACCGTGCTTGTAGTGGAAGACAATCCCGATATGAATTCCTTTATCTGTTCAACCCTGCAACCACAGTTCCACGTACTATCTGCATTCAACGGCAATGAGGGGCTGCAAGCGACAATAGATAATCTGCCTGATTTAATTCTCAGCGACATAATGATGCCGGGTATGAGTGGTGATTTGATGGTTGAAGAAATCCGTCGTCACCCCGAATTGAAAGATATTCCTATCATTATACTCACCGCCAAAGTCGATGATGACCTGCAAATCAAGATGCTGTCCAGTGGCATTAACGATTTTATTCGCAAGCCCTTTCTTCCTGACGAGTTACTGGCCCGGATTTCAACGATTCTCACAGAGCGCCTTGAGTCTCGTAAAAAACTGTATTTAAGCGAAGATCGCTTCGTCTCTTTGGTTAAAGCATCACCAACGGGAATTTATTTGACAGATAGAGAAGGAAACTGCCAATACGTTAATGAACGCTGGTCTGACATTACCGGGATTTCCCAAGATAATGCCCTTAGAGATGGCTGGCCATCCAACCTGCACCCTGATGACAGACAGTGCGTTTTTAATGCTTGGAACAACGCTGTAATAAACAAATCAACTTTTAATCTGGAGTATCGCTTCAAACAAGAAAATGGGGAATCGCACTGGGTATATGGTCAAGCGGTCCCACTGATTGATCTCTCTGGCGAGATAACTGGTTATGTCGGTACCATTACAGATATCAGTGAGCGTAAGCAGGCAGAGGAGGAACTCAGGGAAAAAGAGAGCCGTTTCAGGAGCATTTTTGACAACTCACCGATAGCTATCGGCATCAGTGACATCAACAACGGCCAGCTAATCGATGTAAATGATGCCTGGCTGAGGCTTTTTGGGTTCGAGCGCAATGAAGTAATTGGGCAATCCAGCGCAGAATTGGGCCTGTATGTAAACCGTGCTGATCGAAACGTAATTGTTAAAATTCTCAGCGAACATGGCAGTGTGGTTAACCATATGTTACAGCTCAAACGTAAAACCGGGGATATTTTAGAAATCCTCTACTCTGCCGAGATCATTACTCTGGGGTCCAAGCCGTATTTGCAAGTAATGATGACCGATATAACTGAGCGAAAACATATAGATGAAGAGATCAAGAATATCAAAACGCTTCTTGAACAATCTTTTGAGCAATCTCCAATTCCGAAGGTTCTGATCACCATGCCAGATGCAATTTTTCACAAAGTAAACCCGGCCTGCTTAGATTTCCTTGGTATGAAAAATGAACCTTCCGTTATCGGCACATCGTTTCTTAGCTTCAAACCGTCATATCTTGATTTTGATAATAAGGGGAATCAAGGTTTGATGGAAAATCTGCCACTTGCCCGCGCACTCCGTGGTGAGAAAACCATTAACGAAGAACGGCGCATCATTCGTAAAGACGGGACAGAAAGGTGGGGGCTTGTCAGTGGTGTGCCGATCCGCGACGAAAAGGGTGCTGTAATAGCTGGTTACCTGGTTATAATGGATATTACGGATAGCAAGAGCGCCGATGGTGAAATCAAGCGCTTGACGGTGTTACTTGATGAATCTCAGCATATTGCACAGGTTGGCGGTTGGGAGATTGACCTCATAAATAATGAATTGCACTGGACTGACGAAACTTTTCGTATTCATGACATGTCACCTGAAGAATACTCTCCCACGATTGAATCTGCCATTGCCTTCTATGATCCAGAATCACTTCCGATCATAAAAGCTGCCGTAAAGGAAGCCGTTGAGAAAAACAAGAACTTCAACCTTGAACTAAAAATGGTTACTGCCAAGGGGCGGCCAATCCTGGTCCATACGACATGCAAGGTCATTCGGGAACATGGGAAACCAGTCAAAGTAATTGGTGCATTCAGAGATATAACTGAACAAAAACATCTGGAAGAGCAGCTCCGCCAGTCACAGAAGATGGAAGCTGTTGGCCAACTTGCTGGGGGTGTGGCCCATGACTTCAATAATATACTTCAGGTGATCATGGGCTATGGCACCATTTTGAAAATGGATTATGAGCAAACTAATCAGCAAAAAGAAGCGATAGATCAAATCATCTCCTCGGCAGAAAAAGCCGCTAACCTGACCCGTGGCCTACTGGCATTCAGCCGCAAACAGGTTATCTATCTGCAACAGGCAAATCTCAATGATATTATTCATCACTCCCTGAAGTTTCTCTCACGGGTTATTGGTGAAGATATCCAACTGAAATCTACTCTTAATGGGGCGATATTGCCGGTGAAAGTAGACCGTGGCCAGATCGAGCAGGTATTGGTAAACCTCGCTACCAATGCCCGGGATGCGATGCAACATGGAGGATTGTTGTCCATAGAAACAGAACTACAGGAAGTTGATGAGTCATTTGAACATTCGCATGGGTATGGGAAACCGGGGCGATATGCGGTTATATCCGTATCTGACAGTGGCAGTGGGATGGACAGGGAAACGTGCGAAAAAATATTTGAACCGTTCTTCACTACCAAGGAACTTGGTAAAGGGACGGGACTTGGCATGGCAATTGTATATGGCATTGTCAAGCAACACAACGGATTCATAAATGTTTACAGTGAACCGGGCCACGGCACTGCGTTCAGAATATATCTCCCAATAGCCGAAACTGAACAGGGTGATCCTGTTAAGAAGTCTGTACAGGAAATGCCAACAGGCGGGACAGAAACCATTCTGCTGGCAGAGGATGATGCTGATGTGCGTAAGCTGGTGACCACAGTCCTCACTCAACGCGGCTATAATGTTATTTCAGCCATAGATGGCGATGCCGTTGTGGAAGCATTCGCAGGGAATCTCGGCAAGGTTAATCTCATCATAATGGACATGATTATGCCCAAGAAAAATGGTAGAGAAGCATACGATGCTATTTGTCAGCTCAAATCAGGGGTAAAGGTTCTTTATTCAAGTGGCTATACAGCAGACTTTATTGAGAACCGTGGAGTCTCTGAGGAAAATATTGAACTTCTCATGAAGCCAGTTCAGCCGATAGAACTATTACGGAAAGTCAGGGAGATGTTGGATAGTGATGGTGAAAACCCTGACAGGCCTACTCGGCAGTATCGAGTTAGATAAACGTGCGTAAATGTCCGTTTGGTGTGGTTTCCACTGATACTGATGATATGGGTTCAGCTTATCAAAGAGTTTGATGCCATAGGCGCCTCTATTCGTTTTTTGGACGATGGCATCAGCTCTGAAGGCAAGATCGGGCGATCAACAGTTTATAAGTTGCTTCAGCAGGGGCAACATGAACTCCAAAATATGGCAACTGGGAAAGTACCATGAAACCTGTGGTTTCTGATTCAGCTGAACGCAGCAACAGCCAGAACAAATTTCTGTATTGGGCTTTCATATTTACCATTGTGATGGGCCTTTATTTGACTACCCGGGTAAACTACCTCCTCTTTCACAGTCTGGTTGAACTGTTCAGCATAATTGTCGCTTCGACGGTTTTCATCATTACCTGGAATGCGCTTAAATACATTAAAAACTCCTACCTGATTATGGTCGGCATTTCCTACCTGTTCATAGGCCTGCTGGATTTACTTCACACCTTGGCATACAAAGGGATGCCGGTCTTTACTGACTATGACTACTATGCCAATCAGCTCTGGATAGCCGCCAGGGCTCTGGAAAGCATCACCCTGTTGGCCGCGTTCCTGTTACTGTTTACGAGCAGGAACATCAAGGCTGGCTGGATTTTCATACTGTACACACTTACTACGGCCTTGCTTGTTGCCAGTATCTTTTATTGGAAAATTTTCCCGGTTTGTTTTATTGATGGCAAGGGACTGACGCCTTTCAAGATCAATAGTGAATATGTCATCTGTGCGATTCTCGTTGCCAGTATTGTCTTACTGATAAGAAACAAAAACCATTTTACCGGGTCTGTCTATAAATTACTGCTGTTATCGATGACATACACAATCGTCTCTGAACTATCATTTACATTTTACATTGATAATTACGGGATTTCGAACCTCGTTGGTCATTTCTTCAAACTGTTTTCTTTCCTGATGATCTATCACGCCATAATAGCCACCGGCATTGAAGAACCATTCCATTTGATATTCAAAGAACTGAACCTGACCAACGAGTCTCTTCGAGATGAAATAGACCTGCGTAAAAAAACCGAGCATGAACGTGAGGCGGTTATCAACTCGCTAAAAAATGCTTTGGATGAGATCAAAGTTCTCAAAGGTATATTGCCCATCTGCATGCACTGTAAAAAGATTCGTGACGACTCAGGTTACTGGAGCAAACTGGAGACATACATCCATAATCATTCAGAAGCGGACTTCAGTCATGGCATTTGCCCAGACTGCATGGATAGGCACTATCCTGCCAAATGATACTATTCCCTGAATCCATATTGAAATATATGCGGCGTTTCGGCATCGCGCTGATCGCCCTCTTCATCGCAGCTCTAATAAGAAAATACCTGCTTGGGGCTCTGGATGATCGGCTTGTCTGGGTAACATTTTATCCGGCTGTTGTGGTGGCAGCGGTTATGGGGGGCTGGTTTGCCGGAGTGCTGACGACGGTCGGAACCTGCCTGATTGCAGCTTATGCGTGGCCGATATTTATTGCCAAACCCTTTATCGATGATTATGGCGACTGGTTGGGTATGCTGGCATTTTTTATGAACTGCCTGATGATTGTTGCTGTAGCGGAAATGATGCACCGAGCGCGTTCCAGGGCTGAATCCGCCAAAGTACAGGCAGAAGCAGCCAACCAGGCAAAGAGCATGTTCCTGGCCAATATGAGCCATGAAATCCGGACACCCATGAATGCAGTACTCGGCTATGCTCAACTGTTGGAACGGGAACCATCGCTGTCACAACAAGCCCGTGACAAAGTAGCCACCATCATGAGGAGCGGCGAACACCTGCTTGCCATTATCAATGACGTTCTGGAGATGTCCCGGATTGAGTCCGGTCGCGTAGAGGCCACTATCCGACCAATGGATCTGCATGCTTTGTTGCATGATCTGGAGATGATGTTCCGCTTGCGGGCAAAAGAGAAAGGACTCGCCTTCACCCTCGCTCTTGCTTCTGATCTGCCGCATTTTATTGAGAGCGACCATGTCAAGGTGCGTCAAATCCTCATCAATTTACTTGGCAATGCCATTAAGTTTACCTTTAAGGGTTCAGTAACAGTACGGGGATTTTCGCCTGAGTCAGGACACATTGTCGTTGAAGTCCAAGATACCGGTATCGGTATCTATCAGGAAGAACAGGACAGGCTTTTCAAGCCTTTTGTACGGACCAGTTCAGGAGAACGTGCCGCTGGTGGAACAGGTCTCGGCCTTGCCATCAGCCGTGAGTATGCATTACTACTGGGAGGAGCAATCACCGTAACCAGTCAGGCAGGACAGGGGAGCATCTTCAAGTTTGAATTCACTGCAAAAAACATCGATAATGCACCAATAACTCAAACGAACACGTATCGGTATGTAAAACTTGCCCCCGGTCAGGGTAACATCCACGTCTTGGTTGCGGATGACACGCGTACCAACCGGGAGTTGTTACGGGAGATACTTGAGCCGCTGGGTTTCATGGTCAACGAAGCAATCAATGGCGAAGATGCCATAGCTAAAGTTGCTTCAGACGTACCACGCATTATCCTGATGGATATGATTATGCCTGAGATGAACGGCATTGAAGCGACACGTCAACTTCGTGAGTCTCATCCAGATACGTCGTTGACCATTATTGGCATCAGCGCCAGCGCATTCAAGGAAGACAGACAGCAGTTTCTGGCTGCCGGGGCCAATGCTTTCATTGCCAAACCGTTTCGCGAAGCAGAGCTTCTGGAATTATTATCCAGCCACGCCGGATTAGAGTTTGTAACAGCTACAGTACACTCAACTACCGAAATACTTTTACAGACAAAGACGGAGCATGATCTATCGGTATTACCTGCGGACGTTCTCCAGGAGCTTAAAGTAGCTACAGAGTGCATAGATTTGAAAAAAGTGAGAGAGATCGCCGCACGTATCGCCACTGGACATCCGGAACTGAGCGAGTGGATCATGCAATCAGTATCAGATTTCCGGTTCGATTTGATAAAAGCGAAATGTCAGAGCGTATCTTCTGGAGTTGCCGATGAATGAAGCTGGCACCATACTTGTTGTGGATGATGATGCAACGATCCTTCATGTATTGGTCGCGATACTGGAATGTGAAGGATTTGCTGTTATGCCGGCGCTATCAGGGAAAATTGCCCTTAGTGCGATTGATATATCACCTCCGGACCTGATCCTGCTTGATATTCTTATGCCGGGTCTTGACGGTTTTGAGGTCTGCCGCCGCTTGAAGGCAAATGAAGCTACGATGGGCATTCCGGTAATCTTTGTCAGTGGCAAAGATGATGTAGAAGATAAATGTGCTGCGTTTGACGCTGGCGGTGTTGACTATGTCACCAAGCCATTTAATGGCCAGGAAGTCATAGCGCGAGTTCGTACCCACCTCCAGCTGGCCA
>JBAYZR010000149.1:0-8503 GCA_041672425.1 Pedobacter sp.
CCATCAAATGATCCGGGACACTGCCGGAAGTTATCATGAACTTCGGCGCAACTTCCGTCCAACGAGAGTGAAACCATTTTTATATCGGCTTTTATCATTTTTAAACAGATTTCATCGGTAACCAGGGCACCGTTAGTGGCCATGCACATGCGCAGACCTAACGAGGTTCCGTACTCGGCAAGCTCAAAGATATCAGGCCGCAGAAGCGGTTCTCCCCCGGAGAGGACGATGACTGGTTTTGAAAAGTCGGAAATCTCTTTAAGCAGCTTTTTCCCTTCTTCTGTGGTGAAGTCTCCTTCCGAGGAGGTCATCTCCGAGGAACAGCGGCAGTGCACACAGCGCAGATTGCATTTCTGGGTGGTTTCCCAAGCAATCCATTTCGGTATAAATTCTGTTTCCATAATACTCCTGTCAACAATCAAGTACGTGCGCTTCAACTAAAGCACACGAAAAAAATCCTACATGAAAGGTTCTGTAAATTCAAGGACATTTCCGGTCGTTACATTGACGCCTTAGTCGTTTAAGATGGTTATATGAAGTGCTTTGCCTGGTCGCTCATGTCTAATCATTTCCACCTGCTGCTGTTCATGCCAAATGCAGTTTCGCTCTCAGAAACCATGCGCTGCCTTCTGACAAGTTATGCAGTCATCTGTGCTCCTTTTTCTGGCCTCTTTATTCCTCCGGTAAAGTTTGCTATAAAGATTCGTTTGCAAATACTATTGATATTTCCGAGGGAGAACATTCTTGACAAAAACAACTGCTGAAAAAGTATGCGCACCCCCCTGTCCGCCGGTTGACCTGAGCGGAGAGGTCGGCTGGGTCCCCTTTGATGCGCCGTCGCTGGTGGGTAAATCGTTGCGCTTTGTCTCCGGCGAACCGGACTGCAACCGCTTCCGGATCCGCTATTACCGTGACGAAGAACAGCAACTACAGGCGCGGATCTGGTTCGGACCCGAGACAGAAGGTCCACCTGGGAATGCCCACGGCGGCTCAATGGCCGCAGTGCTGGACGAGGTTCTGGGACTGGCAGCCTGGGCAGGTGGCTACCCGGTTGTGGTTGGCAACCTGAACATCAGTTTCCGCAATCTTCTGCCGCTTCAAAAGGTGGTCACGATTGAGAGCCGGGTCGTCTCCGCTGAGGGACGCAAGGTGATAGTGCATGGCCGGATCTACTGCAAGAAGAGGGTCTATGCCGAAGGAGAGTGCCTCTGTATCACCATTCCGGAAAAATATTTCAAGGAGGTCTTATGAAAGCAGATATTAACGGTATTACTATAGCATACAGCGACAGGGGAAATGGTCTTCCCTTGGTTCTTATCCACGGTTTTCCGCTTTGCCGAAAGATGTGGCGTCCACAAGCAGAAGCGCTGGCCAAGGCTGGCTGCCGGGTTATCACACCGGATCTGCGCGGCTTCGGGGAGAGCGGTTTGACTCCCGGTCCAGCGAACATGGATAACTATTCCGACGATATCGTGGCGCTCATGGATCATCTGGAGATCGACAAGGCGGTGGTGGGAGGGATGTCCATGGGTGGCTATGTGCTCCTGAACATCCTGGAGCGCTATCCGGGCCGGGTTGCCGCTCCGATATTTATAGTCACCAAGGCGGGTGGGGACGATGAAGCCGGCAAGGCCAGGCGTACGGCCCTTGCCGAAGCCTGCCATGCACAGGGGAGCATGCCGGTGGCAGAGGCATTCCGAAAAATACTATTCGCGCCCGAAACCCTTACGGACAACCCCGAACTGGTTGAAGAGGCGCTAGGCTGGATGAATGCAACCAACCCCCAAGGCGCGGTTGACGGGCTGTTTGCTATGCGGGACAGGAAGGATTTTGTTGCCCTGCTGGGTGGTATCAGCCAACCAGCCCTGGTAATAGGCGCTGATCAGGACCAGGCCATACCGTTGGAGAATTCACGCATCATTGCGGAAGGACTTCCGGATGCGGAGTTGTGCATCCTGCATGGTGGCGGACATATGGTGAATATGGAGCAACCGGTGGCGTTCAATGATGCGATAATGGAGTTCCTGGCTGAACTGTGAAAAAATCTATTTTTTCTATAATCAACGGCTTTGAATTAGGAGGTTTCTCAAACATGCGCCTACTGACCACTGGATTCATGATCGTCTTTACCGCTGCCATTTTCATCCATGCGGCCATGGCTGCAACCAGGCAAGAGGTCGCCCCGATGCTCCCGCTAGGTGCGGAAACCAAGGCATGCATTGCCTGCCACGAGATCTATACTCCGGGTATCGTCCATGATTGGCAGTCAAGCATGCACTCCCGGATGCCCTCGGGACTTGCGCTCAAAAAGCCGGAGATCGAACGCCGGATCTCGGTCGCAGTGGTTCCGGCTCGCTATGTCGCTGTCGTTGTTGGATGTTTCGAATGCCACGGACAGAACATTGAATCCCACAAGGACAACTTCAAGCACAACGGCTTCCGCATCAACGTGGTTGTATCCCCCAATGACTGCAGAACCTGCCACGAAAAGGAGGTCGGCCAGTTCGCTGACAGCAAAAAGGCGCACGCCATCAAGAATCTGATGGACAACCCGGTTTACCACACCCTTGTGGATTCGGTTGATGGACCCAAGCGGATCGTGGAAGGTAGAATAATCGGGGAGCAAAGCAGCGATAACACCAGGAATGAAACCTGCCTTGGCTGCCATGGAACCAAGGTTGAGGTAAAAGGGATTAAGACCATCCAAACCGCGACAGGCGACATGTCAGTGCCTGACCTGACGAACTGGCCTAATCAGGGTGTTGGAAGGGAGAACCCTGACGGCACTATCGGTGCATGTACTTCATGCCATTCCCGCCATTCCTTTTCGATCAAGGTAGCCCGTAAACCGTATACCTGTGCACAGTGTCACCTTGAGCCTGACGTACCCGCCTACAACGTATACAAGGAAAGCAAACACGGCAACCTGTACGAATCAATGGAAGACGAGTACGATTTCAACGCCGTACCCTGGAAGGCAGGAGAACACTTCAAGTCCCCCACCTGCGCCAGCTGCCACAACAGTCTGGTAGTAACACCAGATAACCGTGTGGTGGCAGCGCGTACCCACGACTTTGGCGCACGCCTCTGGGTACGACTGTTCGGGCTCCCCTACACTCACCCCCAGCCCATATCCGGCAATACAACCATCATACGGAACAGCGACGGACTTCCCCTGCCAACTACCTTCACCGGAGTTTCGGCATCCGGCTACCTCATCAATGTTGCTGAACAAGCAAAGAGGTTTGCCGCAATGAAGAATATCTGCTCGACGTGCCATTCAACACCGTGGATTGAGGGGCATTTCAGAAAACTTGCGGCAACCATCAAAGAGAGCGACGCCATGACTCTGGCGGCAACGCAGTTGCTGCTGGAGACATGGGATAAGAAACTGGAGGACAGTGCCAATCCCTTCGATGAAAGCATCGAGAAGATGTGGACCAAGCAATGGCTATTCTACGGAAACTCCATACGGTATGCCTCGGCCATGAGCGGAGCGCCTGATTATGCGGCATTCAAAAACGGCTGGTGGGATCTGTCCGAGACACTGACGAAGATGCGCGATACCATTGACTTCAAGGCATTTATGAAGGGCCAGGGTACCAAGGTTTCGAAATAACCAGGGTAATCCTGAAGAGAGCTGAGCCTCAACGATTATGATCTCGGCCTGCATCAGGATTTTGAGGTCTGGCTGGAGGGGTTGTGGTGGCAGTCATCGGGGGAAAGCTTGACTTGGTACCATGGGAGCAGATATTCTACGGCAAGTTCGATGGCAAGCGCCGAAAAAGGGAGTTGGTAAAAATCATCGGAGATGGACAACAATTCGAGGAGACATCATGGATTTCACGGCCATCCTGGCCCAGATCAAACCCAAGCTCGGCTGCGTGGCCGACAACCTGGCGCTCATCGAAGAGCACATACAACAGGCTATAGCCGCCAAGGCCGACCTGGTGATCTTTCCCGAACTGGCCCTGACCGGCTATTTCCTGAAAGATCTGGTGCCTGAAGTGGCTCGTCGGCTCGATTCGCCCGAGATCAGGCGTCTGGTCGAGCTTTCCCGCCAGATATCGATCTCAGTGGGCTTTGTCGAGGAAACCTCCGACTACCGTTTCTTCAACTCGGCCCTTTACCTGGAGAATGGCGCCATTGTGCACCTGCATCGCAAGGTCTACCTCCCCACCTACGGACTGTTCGACGAACAGCGCTACCTGGCGCGGGGTGAGCAATTCCGTGCCTTCGACACAACGTTAGGTCGAATGGGTATGCTGATCTGCGAAGACATGTGGCACCTGTCGGCTTCCTACATCCTGGCCATGGACGGCGCCACCACCCTGGTCTGCCTTTCAAGCAGCCCGGGAAGAGGGATTGAGGGCGAGACACTCGGCTCAGCCAATGCCTGGCAGCAGCTGACCGCAACCACGGCCATGTTCCTCAACTGTCGGGTTCTGTACTGCAACCGGGTGGGCTACGAGGATGGTGTCAATTTCTGGGGCGGGTCGGAATACGTCGCGCCTTCGGGCACGTCGCTGACACGAGCCAGAATATTGAAAGAAGACTGCGTCAGCGCCTTGGTTGATGAAGGGACTCTGCGCCGGGAGCGAATATTCTCCCCCATGCTGCGTGATGAGAACCTGTTCGTAACCATGCAGGAACTCAGGCGCATCGAACAGAAAAGGGGACTGTGATGGCGGGATTGACGGCTAATACCGAACTATTGCGGCAGATACTGGTCGGCTTTGTACGAGACGAGGTACACAAGGTGGGCGTCAGAAAGGCTGTTCTGGGGCTGTCAGGCGGAATTGACTCGGCCCTGGTGGTGTTCATCGCCGCCGAGGCATTGGGAGCGGAGAACGTGCACGCCATCTGCATGCCATACAAGACCAGCAACCCGGAGAGCGAGACCCATGCCAGGCTGGTGGCGAAGGCATGCGGGGTCAATTTCTCGGTAATTCCCATAACACCCATGGTGGACGCCTATTTCGATATGTTTCCTGATGCGGACAATATGCGGCGTGGCAACAAGATGGCCCGTGAGCGCATGACGATCCTATTCGACCACTCGGCACTCCTCTCGGCTCTGGTGCTGGGAACAAGCAACAAGACCGAACTGCTGCTGGGCTACGGCACCCTCTACGGTGACATGGCCAGCGCCCTCAATCCCATCGGCGACCTGTACAAAACACATGTTTGGCAACTCTCCGAAACCATGGGCGTCCCTGCCGAAGTGATAGAAAAACAACCTTCAGCCGACCTGTGGGCCGGCCAGACCGATGAGGAAGAGCTTGGTTTTTCCTATCGACAGGTGGACGAACTGCTATACAGGATGGTGGATCTGCGCCTGACCAATGAGGAACTGGTCGTAAACGGCTTTGCCCCAGAGTTTATCGACACCGTCTACAAAAAGGTTCAGAACTCCCACTTCAAGCGGCGCTTGCCAGTGATAGCCAAGGTATCAAACAGAACCATTGACCGGGACTTCAGGTATTCCAGGGATTGGGGTAAATAGAAGTAATGAAACGAATGGACCATTCAACACTTGTTTACTCAAGCGAATCCGGGCGAATAAAACAGGAAAAAAACAAATCTCGCACCGCACAATTGGATAAACCGTCCTCCGATGGCACGGTGCGCCTTCGCCGCGAGGTCAAGGGGCGGGGTGGCGGCACGGTTATTGTTATCACCGGAATTCCACTCACCGATTCGGCACTCAAGGAATTGGCTGGAGTGTTAAAAAAACGCTGCGGATGCGGTGGTACTATCAAGGAAGGCGTGATTGAGATTCAGGGAGACCACCGCGATACGCTTTTACAGGAATTACAGGCGCGGGGATATAGGGTCAAGCTTGCAGGTGGTTAAATCTTGATCTTATGTAATAAAATTATTTGACCGCGCGGCGTTTTTGCCATATTTTTCAATATTAGATTTGTTATTATGAACGGCATCAGCGAAACTGAGCGATATCAACTGGTTGTGCGAGAGTGGCGGAATTGGCAGACGCACCAGACTTAGGATAAGTCTGGTGCGTCTTTTTCTTGCCTGCACCACTATGCAACTACCTGCAATTCCTCCTATTTTATCTTCTGTCGTCGGCCTCACGTCACGGGAAACACGTTCGGCGCACAGGAAAACCCCTATGATGCGACTTCAATAGGGAACCGTTTTTCGAGGCTACAGTCATTCGATCATCTTCAGGCTCCCACACTCGCTAGGCCTCCAGGTCGCACCCACCGCAGTATCCACTACTGGGCGGCCAGGCCTTTTACACCACGCACAGCCCGTCAGGTTACCCTTTCCGGGATGTGGCATCGCTACGTGCCCGACATGGGCAATTGGCACGGCTGGACTTTCACCAGCTGGATTGCAGCCTTGTCGGCTGCTCCTTCCCGCCATCGTCTTTCGGTATTTCGACACGGAGCACTGGCTGAGGAAAGTAACTGCCTGATGACATCCGATTCCAGAGTTTGAAAAGATTGTTTTTCAGATCTTCTTCAAATTCCTTGATCGTTTGCAATGGGTGACAGCAGCCTTTTAATGGGTGACCCCAATTTTTCTCTACCCAATTTCTTCCCCTTCCCTTCAATGCAGGGCAGTTTTCTTGATAATCCCACCGGCTGCATCTGCTAATGGATGGGTCACTATAAATGCAACTTCATCAATTTCTTTGACAACACTCTTGACTCTGCCGATTTCCAACCTTGTCACAACACAGTAGAGAATATGCATATTTTTACCGGTCATTCCACCTCGACCATTGTATATCGTAACGCCACGACTCAAAACTCGTATGATAGCTTCTCTGATTTCATCACTCTTTTCGGACATTATAATTATAGCGGTGTATTCCTCGATGCCATGGATCAGAAAATCGATTGTTTTTGACGCTGCAATGTATGTCAGAACCGAATAAAGCGCTGAATCAATGCCAAGAAAATAGGCTGCTGTTGCAAAGATAAAAATATTCAGGATAAGAATAACATCACCGACTTTCAGCAGATGACTGTTTTTACTGATCAGCAAGGCCGCTATTTCAGTGCCATCAAGGACAGCTCCACCTCTAATTGCAAGACCAATTCCGGCGCCGATAAATAACCCGCCGAAAACGGCCGTCAAAAGTTTATCAGGAGTTACATCCGGATAATTGACAAAGGCAAGACATAAGGATAACCCCGCAATTGCCAGTGCGCTTTTCAACGCGAACGCCCAGCCAATCTGGCGAAAACCCAGTGCGATGAAGGGGAGATTAATCAGCGGAATAAGTATCGCCAGCGGATAGCCCAGTACATTGGCCAGTAACATGGAAATGCCTGTTACTCCGCCATCTATGAAATGGCTGGACAACAAAAAACCTTTTATCCCCATCCCTGCTGAAAAGATTCCTAAAACAATCAAGAGAAAATTTATTGATTCTCGAATAAACGTTTTCATATTTCCTTATTCTCTCGGTTCAACGGTGCAAGGCTGAATAGTGGGGCGGTCTTTTGCCCCGTCTGCTTCCAGCCGTAAGTTATACGCTTCATGTGTGTGGGTGCTTAGTGGAATAGAGGTGCGGCGAGTTTTTTTAAAGAGGGATTATCTATAAGCGATTTCATATGTTTTCTTGCTGGTTCGTTCAATATTGAAAGCCGTTCGGAATGACTTTTACCTTGTTCAATAAGGAGCGCATTTTGACTTTCCAAGCTCGCCAGTACTACCAGTTGTTCAACAGTCGCATTTTCTCGAATGCTTCCTTCCTTGTCAGGGTTACTCAACTTCCACTCTTTCGAGGTTTTGCCAAACAATGCAACATTGATGCCCCTTTAGTTGTTACATGTACTTCAATGCCTTGGACTACAAGGCTTTGATTATTCTTGACCATGTGAATTACCTCCATATTTTATCTTTTGGAGAATTTAGCATGAAATGTATTAGCAGGGTAGTCAATTTCAGTTTGTTTTTTTTGCGCCCCTCAAGGTGTTAGATTCTCGGTTTTAATTCGGTTTTTCGGTGTGGTGTACCGGGTAGGAGGGGAGCCTCTCGGCTCCCGCCCCCCCTAAGAACCGGACTTGAAACTTTCGCTTCATCCGGCTCAGGCATTCTCAAAGGACGCCCTTGTTGGACGCCCCGGCTCTGCTACTTCGTTTTGCGGCTGTCAAGGCCAGATGTTCTCGGGCTGAATGGCCCATAAGATATCTCGACTCTTTATTGTGTCGGCGCTGTGCAAAGTATCTGCCCTGTTCCGGCAGGTACGGATTGGCGTCGGCCTTGATCTTGATATGTCGCTTTATGCCAAGTTCCCTGAGGCGGACTACTTCATGATGCCGTAGTTCGCCTTTGACGGTTTTAGAGGTGGTCGTGAACGTCCGTAGATGTCCCGGAATCTGCCAATAATGGCGATGCAGCCATTTCCGAGGCTTCTTCGGGTGCCGACGTTGCACCATCCGCCAGAGTTGATCTTTAACATATTTATCGACACATACAAAAGTTTCCCATGCCACCACATGGCGGTGATAGCTCCCCCAGCCGC
>JBAYZR010000150.1:0-8427 GCA_041672425.1 Pedobacter sp.
AGCGCCCCGGTGGCCATTGGAATCTCAGCTGCGCCGGTTTCTGTAAATTCTCCCGTTTCAACCGCCGCCCCGACACTTTCTACCTCACCCCAGTCCGGTCTGCCGCCTGTCATCAGCGAAAAGGGAGCATCAACCGCTCCGCTCGGGGATGTTGTACAACAGACCTCTCCGACGAAAGAGGGAACTCCGACCGCCAAAGACGCTAAAACTGCTGTTGATGCAACAATACAGACCGGTTCTGCCGAAGTAACTGAGATGTCCGCTGCCGAAAAGGTCATGGGCGCCAGCGAAGATGTAGGGGCAACGCGCCCCCAGCCCTTCCGTGTCGGGAAAATGACCCAGTTCGGCTACAGCTTTTTCAAGAAATCCACCTCTTTTGCTCCTGTAGTCGACGTACCGGTAGGACCGGACTACATCATCGGCCCGGGCGATACTCTGGTGCTTACCGCATCGGGCAGTCTGGAAGGAACATTCCCTCTGGAAGTCAACCGGAGTGGCGAGGTCATACTGCCGAAAGTAGGGGCAGTCAGGGTCTGGGGTGTTCCTTTCGGCGAGGTTTCAGAGCTTCTCAAGGTAAGCCTTACCCAGGCATTTCGCACCGTCCAGGTCAATGTGACCATGGGTAAACTGCGGCTCATCAAGGTATATCTGGTCGGCGAGGTGGAATCACCGGGCGACTACGATGTGAATGCGCTCTCCACCGTGATCAACGCGCTGGCTGCTGCCGGCGGTCCGTCGAAAAACGGGACACTCAGAGCCATTCAGGTGATCCGTGCGGGCAAGGTAACCGAAACAATAGATCTGTATGATTTCTTCCTTAAGGGTGATAAGAGCCGCGATATCCGCCTGCAACCCGGAGATACAATTAATGTTCCGATCCACGGAAATCTGGTTGGTATTGGCGGCAATGTCAGAAAGCCCGCCATTTACGAATTTCTGAATGAGATAAACCTCAAAGAGCTGCTTGATATCGCTGGAGGCGTCCAATCGTCGGGTTACCTGCAGCGGATTCAACTGTTGCGCACCGTAGCCAACGAAAGAAGGCTGGTTGAGGACTTTAATTTTGATCCAAAGCTTACCGCCAAAGAATTTGAAGATAAAGCGGCCAATATCAAACTTCGCGATATGGACCTAGTCAAGATCATCCGATCGACTTTACCGTGCGCGATCAGGTGCGGCTTGACGGCTACGTCCTCCGTCCCGGTGGCTATGCCCTCAAACCGGGAATGCGGGTGAAAGAGCTGATCGGGACGGACAATCTTCTCCCCGAATACTACCCAGACACCGTAGAAATAACCCGGCTGATGCCCCCGGACTTCCACCCGGAAAAAACGTACGTGAATCTCGACCGCGCCATGCTGGGGAATGACAAGGACAACATCCTGCTGGCTGAATTCGATATCGTTCACATCTACTCCCGCTTTGAAATGGAGGAAATGCCGGTTGTGACGATTTCCGGCGAGGTGATTCGCCCCGGGACTTTCAGGCTCAACAAGAACGAACGGGTCACAGACCTGGTGAAAGAAGGGGGAAATCTGAAGCGGAAGGGGTACACCAAAGCGGTGGAGATACGGCGACTCCGTTTCGGCAAAGAGTTGATAACCCCCTATTCAATCTACATAAATCTTGAACAGGCATCAAAGGGGGATCTGACACAAAACATTCTGCTTGAACCATTTGACGAAGTAATTGTCAGGAAATGGGACAACGACGATACTCGCGTTGTCACTATCAATGGTGAGGTTCATCGTCCCGGTGAATATCGTCTTGCAGATGGAATGACGGTTAAAGACCTGGTGACTGCGGC
The DNA here is from genome assembly GCA_041672425.1 of Pedobacter sp. Taxonomy (GTDB): domain Bacteria; phylum Desulfobacterota; class Desulfuromonadia; order Geobacterales; family Pseudopelobacteraceae; genus JACPFJ01. Next base: position 1,808 of record JBAYZR010000150.1, read on the forward strand.
GGGAGAGTTGACGCTTAAAGGTTTTGCCAAAAGGGTTGAAATTCGGCGAATCCGCTATGGAACCGATCTGGTTTTTCCCTATTCAATTTATGTGAATCTGGAAGAGGCGGCAAAGGGAAATCCGAAGGACAACATTCTTCTCCAACATTTGGATGAAGTGGTAGTTAAAAAATGGGATTATGATATTACCCAGGTTGTCAGGATCAGTGGCGAAGTGTTTCGACCAGGAGAATACCGTCTCGTAAAAGGGATGACTATTGCGGATCTTGTCATGGAGGCCGGAAATGTCAAGAAATCAGCTTTCCTCAACAATGCTGAAATTACCCGTTTAAAGCTCACCGGAAGTAGCATCACCTCCTATCCCATAACAGTTTCTCTCGAAAACGCCTTAAAGGGCGCTCCCGAAGCCAACATACCGCTCCAGGATCTCGACGAAGTGATGATCCGCAGGATCCCCGAATGGATGGAAGAAACTGAGCGTTATGTCACCATGCGTGGAGAGGTGCGGTTTCCCGGCACGTATCCGATCTTCAAGGGGGAAAAGCTCAGTTCGGTTTTGCTTCGCGCCGGTGCTTACACCGACAAGGCGTACCTGAAGGGCGCCAAGTTCACCCGGAAATCCGTCCGTGAACTCCAGCAGATACGGATGGATGAAGTCATTGCCCGAATGGAGCAGAATCTTGCCCGCAAACAGCAGGATTTGGCGTCAGTGGCCGCATCCAAGGAAGAGTTGGAGGCGACACGGACAGCATTGGCCGGGATGAAGGTGACTGTTGACAAGTTGAAAACGGTTAAGGCTGAAGGACGGATATCGATCCACCTCTCCGCTCTTGATGAACTGAAAGAATCCCCCTACGACCTGGAGCTTCAGGGTGGTGATTCACTCGAAGTTCCCATGTCAACCAATTCAGTTATGGTTTTCGGCGAAGTCTACAACCCGACAACCGTTGTCCAGATTCCAGGCAAAGATCTGGGGTACTATCTGAAGAAAGCTGGTGGCGCCACCATCAATAGCGATAAGGATGAGATGTATGTCATCCGGGCCGACGGCACGGTCGAGAGCCGACAGGAAAAAAACAGTTTCCTCTTCTACGATGGCTTTACGTCAATGGATCTCGATGCGGGTGACACGATCGTTGTACCGCAGGTGATCGAGAAGGTCGCCTGGATGCGCGAACTGAAGGACATCGCATTTATCCTCGGCCAAGTGGCGCTTGCGGGCGGAGTGCTGATTGCAGCCGGGCTTTGAGTGAACTAGAAGCTGGTTCAAGGTTCGATAAACTTGGCATTTCAGTAGGAAATTGTTTAGATGCTGTAAATGTTTAACTTGGTTAATATTGCAAAGAAGAAGCTGTGGTGGCGGAAGCAGTTGAAATAGAGAACAGGAATAATTGCTTGCAGTAGCTGTCACCTGCGGGTTATATGACTTACTACGCTTCTCATTATTGACATTCTAGCTGTATTGTATATAATGAGTAACATTATGCCAGCCAAACCACCCATTACCGCCAGTATTACAGCAGAGCATCTGATTGCCCTGGGACAGCAGATTCGTGCCCATCGCAAGGCACTAAGGATCAGCGCCACCACGGCAGCAGAAGCTGCGGGCATGTCGCGGGTTACTTTGCACCGCATCGAAAAAGGAGAACCGGCCGTGACCATGGGCGCCTACGTTAATGCCATGGCTGTGCTGGGCTTGAATTTTGGGCTGGTTACGCCTACAGAGTCTATTGAATCGCAAAGTGCAGTAGACCGGGATGGCTGGATACCCGCACGTATTCACATGATGGACTATCCGCAGCTTAAGCAACTCGCCTGGCAGGTGCAGGGCGCAGACACTTTATCGCCAAAAGAGGCCTTGGACATCTACGAGCGCAATTGGCGACATTTGGATGAACAGGCTCTGACGGTGTACGAACGACAACTGATCGATGCGTTGCGATTGGCGTTTGAGGGGGGCGATAGCCATGTTTGAGCCTCCCTTCCACCAACGTATAAAATCTGATTCTGTATCAGCAAATTTATAATTCACAATTCAAAATTTAGAATTCAACATTGAACTCATACGGAGTTTCATTAATGCAACAACCCGAAGACAAAAGCCTAGAACCTGACTCTAACCTCAAACCTGAAGTTAAATCAAACTCCGCTCCTGCCCCTAACCCCGATGTGATTAATCTGCTCGATTATCTGGAAGTCATCGCCAAGAACTGGCGCATGATCGTCAGAACAACTATTATTGCAGCGGTTCTTTCGGTTGTTATTAGCCTCTGTCTTCCCAATATTTATACATCCACAACCCGCATTCTTCCACCACAGCAGGATTCATTCGGCCTGATGGGGATGCTGATGGGGTCTGCCGGTGATATGGGCGGAATGGCCGCCGACCTTTTGGGTAAAGGCACACCCGCAGATTTGTACGTCGGCATCCTTAGCAGCGAGGCAATCAGCGATACGATCATCGACCGTTTCAAACTGATGGAACTATATAAGCAAAAGTATAGAATAGTAACGTACAAGTTGCTGGAAAATAAAGTTGATATCGCCGCAGGTAAGAAGGATGGCATCATTTCAATCAGTTTCATGGACAAGGATCCAAAGCTGGCTACAGCAATTGCCAATGCCTATGTTGAAGAACTTGGTAAATTAGTCGTAAAGCTGAATATAGCCGGTGCCGGGCAGAACAGAGCCTATCTGGAAGAGCGACTTACCAAGGCCAAAGTCGATCTGGTAAAAGCAGAAGAGGCACTAAAGGTATTTCAGTCAAAGAACAAGTCTATTGATATTACAAATCAGGCAAAGGCATCCATTGAGGGTATCGCGGCACTCATGGCTCAACTTGCTATTCAGGAAGCACAGTTATCGGCTCTATTAAGTCAATTTACCAATGCAACCCAGGAAGTTCAAAATTTAAAAGCCTCCATTCGTAACCTTAAAGGTCAGATTGCGCGGCTTGAAGGAACACAAAAAGGGAGTTCAATTCCGACTGTTGGCTCTGTCCCTGGTCTGGAACAGGAAATCATACGTCTGAAACGAGAGTTCAAGATACAGGAATCACTTGTCGAGCTGCTTACTAAGCAGAATGAAATGGCCAAGCTATCTGAGGCTAAGGACACGACTTCGATACAGGTTATTCAGACCGCTCGTGAGCCTGACAGAAAGTCAAGCCCGAAACGCGGAAAGATTGTTCTCTCTGCAACCTTTGCTACATTCTTCGGTGCTATTTTGTATGCCCTCATCCGCGAAGCTGCTGAGAGAATGTCACCAGAAGATAGGGATCGGTGGAGCCGAATCAAAGAACTGTTGCCGGACATTACAAGAGTGTTTTGCCGTGGGAAATGCCGTCACAAATAGTGATGCAGGAGTTGCTTTCTAACTTTTTGTTAAAGGTATGACTGTTGAGAAACAGAAAAACTGCAAACTACAGGCGAACACCGATAAATTGAGAAAGAGGAAGGAACCGTTAGGGGCTTAACGCCTAAATATCCATTGTTGAGGAATTTAATATCGTACTTCGTCCCGATACTCTTTTTAAATCTAATGATCTGAATAACGACCTCGCCCGCAAATCTGTGCGCGGTGGCATGAAAACAATGGGGTCTCAAGTCGCACAATTCATCTTGCGTATCACCGGCACGGTGGTCCTTGCGAGGTTACTTACGCCCGCTGACTACGGGCTGTTTGGAATGGTTGCGGTAGTGGTTGGATTTGCCGAGATGTTCAAGGACGCAGGCCTCTCGATGGCAACAGTGCAGAAGGATCAGATCAGCCATGAGCAGATCAGCACCCTTTTCTGGGTCAATTTCATGATCAGTGTCGGTCTTGGTCTGTGCGTTTTCGTAGGCTCACCCCTGATTGCTTGGTTCTACGGCAAGCCTGAACTGGCCTCCATCACGGTGGCTCTCTCCCTCTCGTTCATCATCAGCGGCTTAACGATTCAGCATCAAGCTCTTCTGCAACGTCACATGCGTTTCGGCACGCTGGCCAGCATCCAAGTCGCCGCGCAAATTATCAGTCTTACCGTGACGATCATTATGGCTTATCTCGGCTGGCGCTACTGGTCCCTGGTTGGCGGTGCATTGTCTCAGGCTTTGGTTAACTCTTTGTTGACCTTCGTTTATTGTCCGTGGATTCCAGGGCGGGTGCAAAGGGGAACCGGTGTGCGCGATATGCTCAAGTTTGGCAGCCATCTGACCGGTTTCAATTTCGTCAATTATTTCGCTCGCAATGCAGACAATATCCTTATCGGCAAGTTTATCGGTGCTGATGCGCTGGGTATCTATGGCCGCGCTTATCAGCTGCTCATGATGCCAATTACCATGCTGTCTGCGCCACTAAGTAACGTAGCGGTACCGGCATTGTGCCGTTTGAATGAAGAGCGCGATCGTTTGCACAAATACTACTTACATATTTTATACTTGCTAAGTCTATTTGCGGGGCCTATTGCAGGCATCGCGTGAGCAAGGAGATAGTCATCATCTTGCTTGGATCCACTTGGGCACCCGTAGGAGATGTTTTTAAGTATTTGGCGATTGGGGGATTGCTCCAGCCGCTTTATAACACGCAAGCATGGTTGCATCTTGCTGTTGGAAGATCTGATCGGGTTCTTTTGTGGGGGATGGTGGGTACACCCATTATAGTGGGTTCTTTTCTTATAGGGCTGATCTGGGGCATTAATGGCGTGGCCTTTTGCTATTCGATGGCAATCATTTTCACAACAGTTGGCTCGCTTTCCTATGCTGGCAATAGTGCCGGACTGTCTTTCTGGAAGATGTTGAGTATGGTATTCCGACCTATACTATCCTGTGTTATTACAGTTGTTATTGTCGCCATACTGTACTCGTTTGTCCAAGGTCAATCTCCTGTAACCGCGCTTATAACAAAAGGTTTAGCTTTTATTGTTCTTTACGGGCTTAGTCTTTTATTGATGTATAACGGAATTAAGCCACTACGGGATTTACTTGCAATAGGCCAAATGCTGTCAAATAAAAATGTGTGAGGAGAAATATGACTGAACATGAGACATCAACTAATCTGGGTATACAGGTTGACAGTTCTCTTTATACAACGGCTGGCTATTGTTTCCCAGGAAGGTTTGCTGCGTATGCTTATCAAATTAAGGAAATCCTTGATTGTGGAGCAAAAACAGTGCTGGAAATCGGGCCAGGTAATGGTGTTGTTACCTATGTCCTTCGTAAGGCTGGTATTCATGTGGACACGCTCGATCATGATCCAGCATTAAAGCCGGATTTCGTCGGTTCCGTTCTTGACATGCCATTTCAACCAAACTCTTACGATGCGGTTATGTGTTGTCAGGTACTAGAGCATTTGCCATGGGAACATTTTAGTAAAGCTATGCAAAACATCTCCGCTGTTGCAAAAAACAGAATCGTGATTAGTCTCCCACATAATTCAAGACGATTTTTTGTGGAGTTTAAATTGCCTAAGATAAGAAATATACTTTGGGAACTCGATATTCCAATAAAAAACAATCCTATTTCATTTGAGGGAGAACATTACTGGGAAATTGGTAAAGGAGCAAGTGAAGAAGATGTCTTGTCAATTTTCAAAAAAATAAATTTAACAATTAAAGGTTCTTACAGAGTGCCAGAATATAGATATCATCATTTTTTCTGCCTTGACCACGCTGCTTGTGAACTGGAATAATTTATTTCAGTGAAATACGGTTAATCATACCGTTTAAGAACTCAATGACTAACGTTTTGGGGCAATTATCACTATTATTGGATGGAAGGATGACCTTTAATAATTGCCAGATAATCTCTTTGACACCAGTTTTAAACAGATCGATATTTTATATCCTCGCATTGAGCTGGTAACACTATATAGGAGAATAGTTGCGATGAATGAAGCTGCTAATAAATTATTTGAATCGGGTTTTCTCTCTAAATCTTTGGACAAACAAATTGAGCACTGCGACGACTACGAATTGGCACCTCTTTTTTTGCGCCTTTTTCTCGAAAAACAGCCCGTCCTGGAGGCAGGCTGTGGAAGCGGTCGCTGGTGTGGGTGGTTTCAAAAACATTTTATCAAATGCGATGGCATTGACTGGTCCAAAGAACTGTGCGACAGGGCTTCCCTTGAAATACCGCAATCGGAGTTCACCGCTTGCGATATAAAAAATGCCCCTTTCCCCGATGGTTCTTACGCTGGGATCGTTGCTCTTGGTTCCATTGAACACACGGCGGAGGGACCACAGAATATTTTGAAAGAGTTCAACCGACTACTGTGCTTGGATGGCGTTGCTGTTATAACCGTGCCATACGGAGGAAAACTACGCATCCTCTTGCAAAGTATTAACAACCTATTGCTTATGCTAAAATCATTGGTTTTTGTTCGGCAGTTGTTCGGTAAGGCTGTTGGTGGAACGTCATTGCAACAAGCCCAACAAGTGACCAACCCAAAGTGGCATCCCAGATTCGCTTTCGATGTGAACGGCTGGTCTTTTTTTGAATATGAATTTAACAAACACCAAATGCGCACTTTTTTGGCGGAAGCTGGTTTTGATATTCTTGAAGAATCAGTTGGATTTGGCAATGAAGGCATACTGCATAATTTCGGGAGATTGGCAGGTAAATGGAATGCTGACCGAGCTGATG
>JBAYZR010000151.1:0-8375 GCA_041672425.1 Pedobacter sp.
TTTCCAGGAATGTCTGTTGTGCGCCTTTGAGCGAGCCATAATATGATTCGAATTTGAAGTTGTTCCGCACCCATTCGTAGATTTTGACCGGGTTGTTACCCAACTCTAAAGCCTTGGCCTGAATTTCGGGAGTAAACTTAACATCTGTGGTTTCCGCCAGATCATCAGCGGCTGGGAGAGTAACGGCATTGAAGCTGTTGGAGACCAGTAAACCGGACAGTGAGCCGTTTGCCGCAACCATGATCCGCTGCTGGTTTTGCCAGGCTTGCTTGTCCTTCTTAAATTCTTTGGCAAACTCTTCTTTCTTGCTCCTCGGTTCGCGCCACACCACAACCCGTTTCCGATTAGGCAGGTTGTTCGGATCAAGCTTCTGATGCCCAGATGGCGTCTTGACCCGTTTCAGATGTTGATGAACCCTGTGCAGCTCTGTTTCGGCCTCGGTATTGTCCTTCGCCTTCTCGACCCGGGCGATGTTCCCCTTCAGTTCATTAAGGTTGTCATCGTAATGTTTAACGAACTTGGCATGACGCTCAAGGATCTTGGCCGGAAGTTTGGCGGCTTTCAGCTTCTGCTCGGTCGCGGCAAACTGTGCGCGCATCTCGACGTCAAGCTTGTTGATCTCGTCCCGATCAGTCTTCAGACGTTTTCTTTTACCGCCAACATCCGCCTTGGTATCGGCAAGTGTGTTTTCCAGATCTTCGGTAATCTTGGAAAAACGCTCTTCCAGGCTCTTTGTCTTCTTCTGTTGTTGGCCTGCCTGTGCCTTGGATTTCTTCGCCTCCAGCTGGGCGGCATTGGCGATGCTGAACAGACCGCCGGAGGTCCAGGTGAAGAAACCAAGTGCGATTGAGGCAATAATCCTCGAATGCTTGCGGAACATATATTCCTCCGAATGAATATTATTTATCATTGAATTGGTCAGTGCTAATTGGGACTAACGAAACTACACTTGTGCGAAGTGTTTTATTGATAAAACCAATAAAACAGGCCGTTCATGCAGTCACACAACGGCTTAAAACAGGGTGACGAAGGCGTTACCACTCCCCACCTCAAAAACAGAAATTAATGGCGAAAAATGGAAGTTAGGGAGTCAGAACAAACGTATATCAGTTTATTCTGACTCCCTTAGATTGTGCGAGAATGAAAATAGGATAATATGGAGGCTTTAAGACCTAACAAATAATTAACGTTTGTAATATGACAAAGTAGAATTAACCCCCACGCTTCAAGACGATATTGACGATATCGTTGTAAAATGCCAGCACCATCAATCCCAATAGCAAGAAGAGTCCAATCTGTTGTGCATACTCGCGCGCTTTCTGGTTAACTGGACGCCGGAAGACCAATTCCCATAAATAAAAGATAAGGTGTCCACCGTCCAGCACCGGCACTGGCAAGAGGTTCAGAACGCCAAGGTTGACTGACAGGAGCGCCATAAAGGCCAGGAAGTTGGAAGCACCGGCCGAGGCCTGCTCGCCAGCCATTTTGACGATCATGATCGGCCCGCCGATACTATCAAGCGGCACCACGCGCTGAGCCATTTTTACCAGCGACATGAATGTCAGATCAATTACCTTCCATGTCTGGACGCTCCCTTTAATGACTGCCTGAAGCGGGTTGTAGTGCTCTGTGACAATCTCGCCGGCAGAGGCAACGCCAATGGCGAAGCCACTAACCTTCTCTCCGAATAGATTCTTACTTATGCGACGCTCAGGTATTATCGTGAACGAGACATCCTGATTGCCCCGTTTTACGGTCAGGCTGACCGGCTCTCCCTTGCTGGCTGCAATTGCCCCTGCAACATCATCCCAGTGCACGATGCTTTTATTATTGATCGTGGTGATAACGTCGTCTTTCTGAACCCCGGCTTTTGCGGCTGGTTTGTCTTTTAGTATCTCACCGATCCTGGCGGTAACGGTAGGGACCCCCAGCATGCAGAGCACAATAAAGGCAAGCCAGGCGAAGCAAAGGTTGAAGACCGGGCCGGCCATGACTATGGCAATACGCGCAAGCGGTGGTTTATGGGCAAAGGAACGAGCCTTTTCTTCTGAAGTCAACTCGCGCGGCGGTTCAGCTTCCATTGCATCTTTATCAACCTCAGGTTCGTGGTGGGTCTCGCCACCCTCAATGAAACCACCTTCTCCAAACATTTTAACGTAACCGCCCAACGGGAATGCGGAAAGGAGGTATTCAGTTTCTCCGATCTGTTTTCCGATCAGCTTTGGGCCGAACCCAAGCGAGAATTTCTCAATCTTGACGTTAAGCATCTTGGCAACGAGAAAATGCCCCAGTTCGTGGACGAATATCAGAATACCCAGGACAATTATGGCGTAAATAAACATCATATCAGTACTCCTCCCCTGCATATCTCCTGTGCTTTGTCTCGACCCCAACGGTCAGCCAGCAGTACCTCCTCAATCATCTTCAGATCATGAGGTTTATGGGCATCCATGGTCCGTTCAATAACCTCTGAAATTTGTAAAAAGCGGATTCTGCCTTCCAGGAACGCCTCCACGGCAATCTCATTGGCGGCATTCATCACAGTCGGCATACTCTCTCCTGCGTTTATGGCCTGGTAGGCCAGCCCAAGACAACGAAACTTGATCAGGTCAGGCTTGTGGAAGGTCAGACCGGAGAAGGTGGTCAGATCGAGCGGCTTGACACCGGTCGCAATACGCTCAGGGTAGGAAAGGGCATAGGCAATAGGCGCCTTCATGTCCGGGGTGCCTAGTTGAGCAATGACACAGCCATCAATATACTCAACCATGGAATGGATGATGCTTTGGGGATGAATATTGACGTCAATCTTCTCCACTGGTACTCCGAACAACCAGCGAGCCTCCAACACTTCCAACCCCTTGTTCATCATGGTGGCCGAATCGATGGTAATCTTGCGGCCCATGCTCCAGTTAGGGTGATTAAGGGCCGCTTGTACCGTAACGTTGGCGAGTTGGCCGGTCGGCGTATTTAGAAACGGCCCGCCTGATGCGGTCAGAATGATTTTTTCTATATCCTGGTTGCGATGCCCTTCAATCGATTGAAATACGGCGCTGTGCTCACTGTCGACAGGATAGAGTTTGACGCCACACTCCGCAATCATTTCCATGAAAAGATGACCGGCAGTGACCAGGGTTTCCTTGTTGGCCAAGGCAATGTCCTTGCCTGATCTTATGGCTGCGGCGGTAGGAACCAGTCCGGCTGCTCCGACGATTGCTGCCACAACCATCTGGGACTCATCGGCTGTAGCGGCAGCAATCAAGCCTTCTATGCCGCCTGTTATTTCTACCTTGAGACCAGCGCACAGTTCCTTGAGCCGGGGGATGTCCCGGGTTAAGGCAACAGCTGCGATGCGTGGTGAAAACTGCCTTATCTGACGGGCAAACAGATCAAGATTGCGGCCAGCGGTCATCGCGGTAATGCGGAATCGGTCAGGGTAGGCAGCGACTATCTCCAGAGTGCTGACGCCGATGGATCCGGTTGATCCCAGGATGGAAAGATGTTTCATGAGACTATCCCTTGAAAAAAAAGATGACGTAATAGTATGCGGCCGGGGCAGCGAAGATGATGCTGTCCAAGCGGTCCAGTACTCCGCCATGGCCGGGGAAGATGGCGCCTGAGTCCTTGACGCCGAAGCTGCGTTTAAGCAGTGACTCGAACAGATCGCCTGTTTGTCCGAGGATGCCTATGAAGATTGCGGTAAGGAGCGCATCTGTCAGGGTGAGCTGCGGGAAAAAGGTTAACCGTGCCAGCAGAGTTCCGCAGATACTGCCGACTAGTCCCCCCAAGGAACCTTCAATACTCTTTTTTGGGCTGACCAGAGGGTAAAGTTTGTGTCGGCCAAAGGCGCTGCCTGTGTAGTAGGCGGCCGAGTCGTTGGTCATGACGATCAGCATGATAACAAGCAGCCACTGCACGCCATTGGTGGTTTGACGCAACAGTATCAGGTGCATGAGCAGAAAAGGGATGTATAAGAAGGCCAGCATGGCGTAGGCTACCTCGCGGGCAGCATCGGCAATGACTCTGATGCGAAAGAGGAACAGGAGGGCAAAGGCCAAAAACAGAGCGGCAATGGCGCCCAAGGCAAGGCGATTATCACCTAGAAACGGGATAAATATAAAAAACGTACCACTGGCGGCTGCCAGCCATGCCTCAATAGTTCTGCCGGGCAAGGCCATGCGGTAGAACTCGTGCGTACCGATGAAGGTGAAAATGCCCAACAAGCAGGCAAAGAGTAAGGGACCACCTTTGAGGATGGTCAGGATGACGACCGGCAGGAGGATTAGCGCTGTTACAAGGCGTTTAATAGGTTAGTTCCTCTTGGGGAGCCGGAAAAAACAAATATACTGTTTTACATCCCGTGCGTAAAACTTGGTATATCAGTTTATTCCGACTCCCTTGATTATCTGATCGCTTGTCTTGCCAAAGCGCCGCTCTCGGGACTGAAAGTCGGCCAGTGCCTTGTGAAACTCATTGATGGTGAAATCCGGCCAGTTGGTTTCGGTGAAGTAGAGTTCAGTATAAGCCAATTGCCACAGGAGGAAGTTGCTGATGCGCATTTCTCCACTGGTGCGAATCAGAAAGTCCGGATCCGGCAATCCACCAGTGTCCAAATAGTCAGCAAAGATATCCACCGTAACATTATCGGCACTCAGTTTTCCGGCAACCATGTCGCGCGCCATTCGTGTAGCGGCCATACTAATCTCTTGTCGGCCACCATAGGATAGCGCCAAGGTCAGGACCATGCCGGTGTTGCCGGCTGTTTCGCGAATGGCGTCATCGAGTGTCTGATTGACGTCGTCAGGTAGGTCGCTACGGTTCCCGATGATATTGTAACGGATATTATTGCGCATCATCCGTGCTGTTTCCCGTTGGATATACTTCTTGAGCAGCGCCATCAGCGCCCGCACCTCAATGGGCGGTCGAGACCAGTTTTCCGAAGAGAAGGCGAACAGGGTCAGATACTTGATACCTAGCTGAGATGCCTGTTCAACCACCATTTTTACTGTTTCCGCACCTCGTTGGTGCCCAACGATGCGCTTGAGCATGCGTTGTTTAGCCCAGCGTCCGTTGCCATCCATAATGATGGCCAGATGAATAGGGAGTTTATCAGGGTGAAGAGGTACCATTAGACTTCCATAACCTCTTTTTCCTTGTGGGTTACGGCCTCGTCAATCTTGATTTCAAAACTCTTTGTGATTTCCTGGACATCTTTTTCAGACTTTTTTAGTTCATCCTCGGTAATTGCCTTGTCCTTCTCCAGCTTTTTTAACCGGTCGATAGCCTCACGCCTGATATTGCGCAGTGCGACCTTATCTTCCTCGGCCTTTTTCTTCAGTTCCTTAACAATATTTTTTCTGCGCTCTTCTGTAAGTGGCGGCAGGTTCAGACGGATGGTTTTACCGTCATTGGAAGGGGTCAGGCCGATATTGGCATTGAGGATGGCTTTTTCGATGGACGGGATGATCTTTGCCTCCCAGGGAGCAATGGTGATTGTACGTGGCTCAGGAACCGCCAGGGTCGCCACTTGGCTGATGGAGGAAAGATTGCCGTAGTAATCCACTTTAACGGAATCCAGGATGGAGGTCGATGCCCGACCGGTTCTTATTTTCTGGAATTCGTTTTTAAGAACACCCAGGGTCTTTTCCATATGTGATTTCATGTCGTCAAGCACGGTCTTTGGCATGGATATTATTCTCCTTGTACGATGGTTCCAATTTCTTCGCCGCTGATAACTTTTTTGATATTCCCTGCGGTGGTCAGATCGAATATTATGATGGGCAGATTGTTATCCATGCAGAGGGAGATTGCAGTAGCATCCATAACCTGCAAACCTCTTTTGAGAACATCAATGTAGGTCAGTTTCGGAAGCTTGACGGCATCCGGAACCTTTTTCGGATCGGCCGAATACACGCCGTCTACCTTGGTTCCCTTAAGGATCACCTGGGCGTTGATCTCCATTGCCCTCAAGCTGGCTGCCGTATCGGTGGTGAAGTAGGGGTTGCCGGTACCGGCGCCGAAAATGACAACTCGCCCCTTTTCCAGATGCCGCATGGCGCGACGGCGGATGTAGGGTTCAGCAACCTCCTGCATGTCAATGGCTGACTGGACTCGGGTGGCAACACCGACCTTCTCTAACGCATCCTGCATTGCCAAAGAGTTGATCATTGTGGCCAGCATCCCCATATAATCAGCGCTGGCCCGATCCATTCCCCTGGATGAGGCCACCAACCCGCGGAAGATGTTGCCGCCACCGATGACCAGCGCCAGTTGTACTCCCTGGTTGACAACGTCGCGAATCTCGGCGGCAATGGTGTTAATGATGTTTGGGTCAATGCCGTAGCCCTGATCGCCTGCTAATGACTCGCCGGACAGCTTCAGGAGCACCCTGGAAAATGACGGCCTGCGCATAACGTGACTCCCGTCTGGATGTGGTATAAAAAAAATGCCGGCCATTTTGGCCGGCATTTTAAAATTATTTCAAGCCGGCCGCTGCCGCCACTTCGGCGGCAAAATCCGATTCCTTCTTTTCCAGGCCTTCACCCAGTACGAAGCGCTCAAATCGCGTGATCGAAACAGGTCCGCCGACACTGTTTCCGATTTCCTTCACTACCTGTTGAATGCTTTTGTCGGTATCCTTGACAAAAGCTTGCTCATTTAGACAGACTTCAGCATAGAACTTGTTTATTTGGCCATCTATGATTTTTTCGATTATTGCATCTGGTTTTCCAGATTCCTTGGCTTTGATGCGGTAGATCTCTTTCTCGCGTTCCAGTACATCGACCGGAATCTGGTCACGTGTGATAAAACGTGGGCTCGCAGCTGCCGAGTGCATTGCAATGTCCCTGACAAAGGACTGGAGTGCAGTACGGTTTGCATCGGTGACGGCTGTACCTTCGATCTGTACGAGTACACCGATTTTGCCGCCTGCATGAATATAGGAGCCGATGCAACCATCCCCTGTGATGTCGAATTTGGCAAAACGGCGAATCTGTATGTTTTCACCAATTATCGAGACGGATTCGCTCAGGTAGGTTTGGACATTCTTGGTTGTGTCGCCAACATATGGTTGTTCAAGCATAGCGGTGCAATTGGCCGGTGAGGTGGCCAGGATGTGGCGGCCAATGTCGGATACAAAGGACTGGAACTTCTCGTTTTTGGCAACGAAATCGGTTTCGCTGTTGATTTCCAGCAGTACTCCGCTCTTCAGGTCGTCCGATACAAAAGCGGCAACCATCCCCTCTGTAGCTGCGCGTCCAGCCTTTTTCGCAGCAGCAGCCAAGCCTTTGGTGCGCAGGAAATCAATAGATTTTTCGAAATCGCCATTGTTTTCTTCAAGCGCCTTTTTGCAGTCAAGCATGCCAGCGCCGGTGGCTTTTCTCAGTTCATTAATCTGTGTAGCTGTAATTGCCATTATATCCTCCTCCCCCTTGTGTCAGGGGAATATTAAATTATATATCCAATCTGCTTTATTCCGTTGCGCCTTCGACTTGCTCAACAGCGCCTTCAGTATCAGTCTGCAGGGCGGTATTACGCGCCTGAGCGCCATCGATGACCGCATCCGCTATTTTTGAGCTTAAGAGGCGGATGGCCCGTATGGCATCGTCATTGCCGGGGATTACGTGGTCAATGGGATCGGGGTCGCAGTTGGTATCAACAACGGCCACAACCGGTATACCCAGCTTGTTGGCTTCCTGAACAGCGATCTCTTCGTTCTTGGGGTCTATGACGAACATTACACTGGGAAGTTTGGACATGCCTTTGATGCCGCCCAGTGTCTTCTGCAGCTTCGCACGGTCTTTCTCGAGCAGGAGTCTCTCTTTTTTCGGATAGGCTTCAATGGTACCGTCTTCGAACATCGCGTCGATCTTCTTGAGGCGATCGATGCTCTGCTTGACGGTACTGAAGTTGGTCAGCATGCCGCCCAGCCAACGCTGGTTGACATAGTACATGCCGCAGCGTGAGGCTTCTTCGGCTACCGAGTCCTGGGCTTGCTTCTTGGTGCCGACAAAAAGCACTGTGCTGCCGCCTTCGACCGAATCTTTTACAAAATTGTAAGCGGATTTGAAATAACGGACGGTCTTCTGCAGGTCGATGATATAGATTCCGTTGCGGGCGCCGAAGATGTAAGGCTTCATCTTGGGGTTCCAACGTTTGGTCTGGTGGCCGAAGTGGACGCCAGCCTCCAACAGTTCCTTCATGCTGATACTTGACATACGAGTTTCTCCTTTGGTTTGTCCTCCGCCCCGCTGAATCCCCGTCATCTAATAAATAGGGACACCACCGGATCTATCGAGGCGTGTGAATTGAAAAGCATTATTTTATAGCATACCGATGTAAGAGATGACAATGCTAAAATAACGCAGGGGTGTGCGACA
>JBAYZR010000152.1:0-8363 GCA_041672425.1 Pedobacter sp.
TGCAACTTCTTTAAGTTCCGCCACATCAGTTGCAGTTTCTATTGCATCGGCAGAGTATGGCTCTCCATCCATGGCTAAAGACATGAAAGCAGCACGATTCCCGGATCCTTTTTGGGACGTTACAACCACCACGTCGGCATCTGCTCCTCCCACCTCTTTCCAGTTTTTGATCTTGCCGGTATGGAGATACTTAACCTGCTCGCGGCTCAGTTGCGAAACAGGGTTTGCCTTGTTAATGAACACCTTTATCTCGTCTTCTGCCACTACGTGGGCTTTGATATCCGGAGAAGCCAGGCCAGGGATACTCTGCTGTAGCTCCTTGAGGCTTTCGGAGGCCATGCTTGCGTCGCACGAACCTGCCAATAAATCCTTTGCCCCATTCCCGGAGCCATTGGGGTTGACGGCAAGCTCGATCCCGGTCGCCTGCTTGAACGGCTCCTGGATCTTTGCAATCACCTTTTTGGTGACGGTTGATGAACCGCATAGCTTAACCGTCTCTGCTCCGGCTGACACAGTAACCGACAAAGAAAAAATTGTTGCAAACAACAGTGCTTTACTCATGATCAAATCTCCTTCTTAAGTTATTTTCTCGCACGTTTGCATTAAGTGCATGGATATGACAAGTAAATTCTATTCTTTCTTCTAATTGTTTCCTACTTGTAACAAATGGAAGCTCTGGGGGCAGGCTCCAAGATGCTAACTTCAGAACTCCTGACTTCCCGGAATTCGTGATGATACCAATTCATAAACGAGCCGAAGGTTTGTCCCCGGATAGTCTGTCTTTGTATCGTTGAGTTCCTTGCACAAGTCATTTACTGCTGCATCATGAATCCGACTTGTCATATGGATCAGATAGATCAGCCAGGCTTGGCCTGGCGTACCAAAGGCGCCAAGAAAATCAGAACGATGAATGAAAAATGGTTCTAACCTGAAAGGTTACAACATTGTATTTCTTAACCATCTGAATTCTTTGCGAACTTTGCGTCTTTGCGGTAATGAACTGCTTTTTCTAGGTTGAAGATGCCGCCCCGGAAAACAGCTGTTGTAATTTTGTTGTGAATCATAGACTTCTCTTCTTGCCAATAACAGCTGCCCATCGCCTAACCTGTTACGAAAACTGCATAACAAATAGGCAAATCTGCAAACCCATATATGCCCGCATCAAAAAAACACGAATGATTTAAGTCAGATAAAAAAACTGGCTCATCTTGGCACAGCCAATGCTATATCCCCTGTGACTACAGAGATTCACAAGGGAGACACACATGGCAAAGCCCGATTATTACGACGTAACAGACTGCGAAACCAACGACAAGGGTGCGCCAAAATTCTGTAAAAAATCCGAGCCGGGTGAGGGTACCGAACGTTCCTGCGCATATGACGGCGCGCGGGTGGTGCTGATGCCGATCACCGATGTGATCCATCTGGTGCATGGCCCGATTGCCTGTGCAGGCAACTCCTGGGACAATCGCGGCGCACGTTCCTCCGATTCCCAACTTTATCGGCGCGGCTTCACCACCGAGATGCTGGAGAACGATGTCATCTTCGGCGGCGAGAAGAAGCTTTACAAGGCGATTCTTGATCTTGCAGAACGTTATAAGGATCAGGCCAAGGCTATCTTTGTCTACGCTACCTGCGTGACGGCCATGACCGGCGATGACGTTGAGGCGGTCTGCACGGCAGCCCAGGAGAAGGTCGCAATTCCTGTGATTCCGGTCAATACCCCCGGTTTCATTGGCGATAAGAACATCGGCAACCGCCTGGCCGGTGAGATCCTGTTCAAGTATGTTGTCGGCACGGCAGAGCCTGAGTTTACGACTGATTACGACATCAACCTGATCGGGGAGTACAACATCGCAGGTGACCTGTGGGGCATGTTGCCCTTGTTCGACCGGCTCGGTATCCGCATTCTGTCATGCTTCAGCGGTGACGCCAAATTCGAGGAATTGCGCTATGCCCACAGAGCCAAGCTGAATATCATCATCTGCTCCAAATCGCTGACCAATCTGGCCAAGAAGATGCAGAAAACATACGGCATGCCTTATCTGGAGGAGTCCTTCTACGGTATGACCGATACTGCCAAGGCGTTGCGGGACATTGCCCGTGAACTGGATAATACCGTCAACGGGCTCGAAAAAAGGGTTATGCAGGATCGTGTGGAACGGCTGCTGGATCAGGAAGAAGCCAAATGTCGCGCTGCTATTGCCCCCTACCGGGCCAAATTGGAGGGCAAGACCGCAGTACTTTTCACCGGAGGAGTTAAAACCTGGTCCATGGTCAATGCCTTGCGCGAACTTGGCGTTGAGATACTTGCTGCCGGCACGCAGAATTCCACGCTGGAAGATTTTTACCGCATGAAGGGTTTGATGCATAAGGATGCCAAGATTATCGAGGACACCTCCACTGCGGGTCTGCTGGCCGTGATGGCCGAAAAAATGCCCGACCTGATCGTGGCTGGTGGCAAGACCAAATTCCTGGCGCTGAAGACCAAGACCCCTTTTCTCGATATCAATCATGGCCGTTCACATCCTTATGCGGGTTATGAAGGCATGGTGACATTTGCCAAACAGCTCGACATGACCGTTAACAACCCGATCTGGCCGGTTCTGAATGCGTCGGCGCCATGGGAGAAGAACAACGATGAGCTGGCAACCGACCTGGCCGCTGCGGTTGGGCATGCAGAGGCGTTCCTTGACGAGGATATCTCTGTATCGCGGGTCAAGGTCTCCAGCAAGGCTGCCACGGTAAACCCACAGAAGAACTCGCCCGCTTTGGGGGCCACCATGGCCTATCTGGGCATCGACAACATGCTTGGCCTGCTGCATGGCGCCCAGGGCTGTTCGACCTTTATCCGGCTGCAATTGTCACGGCACTACAAGGAGTCCATCGCCCTCAATGCAACTGCCATGAGCGAGGATAGCGCGATTTTCGGCGGCTGGGAAAACCTGAAAAAGGGGATCGGAAGGGTGATCGAGAAGTTTCATCCGGCAGTAGTGGGTGTTATGACCTCCGGCCTGACCGAGACAATGGGGGATGACGTGCACAGCGCCATTGTGCACTTCCGCCAGGAACACCCCGAGGTAGCGCACATACCGATCATACACGCCTCGACTCCTGATTACTGCGGTTCGTTGCAGGAAGGGTATGCCGCTGCGGTTGAGGCGATTGTCTCCATCCTGCCGGAAGGTGGCGCGACCGTGGCCGATCAAGTCAACCTGTTGCCTGGCGCGCATCTCACCCCGGCCGATGTGGAAGAATTGAAAGAGCTGGTTGAATCCTTCGGCCTGACGGCGCTGACGATCCCGGATATCTCCAATGCCATGGATGGGCATATCGACGAGGTCGTATCGCCTCTTTCAACCGGTGGGATCTCCGTTGAAGATATCAGAAAGGCTGGCCGCAGTGTTGCGACGTTATATGTCGGCGATTCGCTTGCCAAGGCCGCGCTGAAGCTGAAAGAAAGATTCGGCATACCGGCTTACGGATTCACCTCACTGACCGGCCTGGCCGAGACCGACCGATTCATGGAGGCGCTGGCTTTCATCAGCGACCGTCCGATCCCGGACAAGCATCGCCGCTGGCGCAGTCGTCTGATGGACGCCATGGTGGACAGTCACTACCAGTTCGGCAACAAAAAGGTGGCTATTGCCCTGGAATCTGACAATCTCAAGACCTTGACCGGCTTCCTGGCCGGCATGGGCTGCGAAATCCAGGCCGCGCTTTCCGCTACACGTACCCGTGGTCTTGATGGCCTGCCCTGCTCGAATGTTTTTGTGGGGGATCTGGAGGATCTGGAAGAAGCAGCTAAAGGCGCTGATCTGCTGGTAGCCAACTCAAATGGCAGACAAGCAGCGGGCAAACTTAAAATCGGCGCGCATCTGCGGGCAGGGCTCCCGGTCTTTGACCGTCTGGGCGCCCACCAGAAGGTGTGGGTCGGCTATCGTGGTACCCTGAACCTGGTGTTTGAAACCGCCAATCTGTTTCAGGCCAATGCCAAGGAGGCGCAGAAACTGGCGCATAATTAGTAAGACTTTGCCCACGCCCCGCGAACAAGGCGAATGTCTTTGTTGCTGACGGTTTCCGGTAAAGCTTCGCGCAGTTCCGACAGACTGCAAAGCCATGGAAAGCTACCTTCCCATAACAGCATCCCGCGCCAGTTCAATCCGCCGTAGCGTCTCTTCAATCCCCAGCGTTACAATGATCTCGCCGACTCCAGGCGCTTGAGGGGCGCCCGTCAGGGCGATCCGGACCGGCTGACCCACCTGGGGCATTTTCCATTTATTCACAGCGCAGATCTCCTTGAAAAGGGCATCAAACTCTGCGGCTGTAACAGCTGGAGCTGCTGCCAGTTTTTCTACAACCGCCACATAGACCGCCAGCAGGTGCTCTTTATTAAATTTTGCCAGGGCAACCTCGTCATAGGATTCAGGAGACCGGTAGTAAAACATTGCCCCTTCTGCCATCTCAACCATTGTGCGGGCCCGCTCCTGGAGAGTCTTTACTACTGTCGCCAGATCCGGGCCGCCAGTCTGCGGGTCAATTCCCCGCTCCAGTAAAAAGGGTAACAATAGCCCGGCCAGGTGTTGCGGATCGCCACCCTTGATATAGTGAGCATTCAACCACAGGAGTTTTTCCGGGTTGAAAACGCCGGGCGAGCGCCCTACATTACAGATGTCAAATTTTTGAATCATCTCCTCACGACTGAAGATCTCGTCGTCTCCGTGACTCCACCCCAGACGTACCAGGTAATTGACCAGAGCCTCGGGCAGAAAACCCATGTCGCGGTAGGCGATAACGCTTGTCGCACCGTGACGTTTGGAAAGCCGCGTCTTGTCTGCCCCCAGGATCATGGGCACATGGGCAAACTTCGGTACCGGAAAACCGAGTGCCTCATAAAGCTGAATCTGGCGAGGGGTGTTGTTAACATGATCGTCACCGCGGATGACAGTCGTGATGCGCATGATGACATCGTCGATGACAACACAGAAGTTGTAGGTAGGGGTACCGTCGCTACGTTGGATGATCAGGTCGTCCAGCTCTTCATTGGGAAATGTGATGGCGCCTTTGACCAGGTCGTCAAAGGATGTGCAGCCTTCCTGTGGCGCCAGGAAACGAATGACATGGGGCGTATCAGCCGGTTGATCAAGCCGCTCGCGGCAGGCGCCGTCATATTTGGGTTTACGCCCTTCCTTCATGGCCAGTTCACGCTTGGCCTCCAATTCCCCGGCTGAA
Organism: Pedobacter sp.; assembly: GCA_041672425.1. Classification (GTDB taxonomy): domain Bacteria; phylum Desulfobacterota; class Desulfuromonadia; order Geobacterales; family Pseudopelobacteraceae; genus JACPFJ01. Next base: position 5,233 of record JBAYZR010000152.1, read on the forward strand.
CAGTAGCATTTGTAGGCCTTGCCCGAGTCCAGCAGCTTCTGAACGTATTCCTTGTACAGGGGAAAGTTGGCCGACTGGTAGAACGGCCCCTCGTCCCAATCCAGCCCCAACCATTCCATACCCTGCAGTATGGCATCCACTGATTCCTGGGTCGAGCGCTCCACATCCGTGTCCTCGATGCGCAGAATAAAGGCACCCCCCTGCTTTCTGGCCAGAAGCCAGTTAAACAGTGCGGTGCGGGCGCCGCCGACATGCAGGTAGCCGGTGGGGCTGGGGGCGAAGCGAACGCGAAGATCGGACATGGTGAATTTCCTTCCGGGGTGCCGCAAAGGGCATGATTGTCTGAAACGGGCGGATACTATAGCACTGTCGGCTCGTCTGAAAAAGCACTTTCTGTATCGTAAACATCCGGTGTTGATCAACTGATTGAATATAGCAGCGTGCAGACGTCAAGTAATAAAACCCCGTCCAAAGGGCGGGGTTTTATTAGGCTCAATCACTCGGCAAAAGTCTCTTTCCCAAGTGATCTGCCATTTCGTTTGTCTATTCTGATCATGACTACTTTTCTTCCGCATTTACCTCGATCTGTTGGGGTGGATAATCAATCAGCTTTTCACGGTCTTTTGGCACAAAGTCAAACTCATATACGACAGGCAATTCGTTTTGAACCACGTTGGCAGACGCCTGCTTGTAACCGAAACGCCATTCTGCGAGCTTGTAGGCATCGGCATTGCCGAGCTTTTTCATCGCCTCTGCCTGGGCGCGTTCGAAAGGTTTGATCGAGACCTGCTCCCTGGTAAGTTCCGTCTGCCTCCAGGTACGCGTTGCCGACAGCACCTCGCCGCCCGGAGCAAGGGTGACGGAGATACGTCCGCCGCTGCCTAGCACGTCGACGCTCTGGTCGCCATTGCTAACCCTTTGCAGGATGCTGACGATGACATCCTGCTTGCCGTGCGTGATAGGGCTGTTTTTGCTATCCTCCGCCCTGCTGGCGGTTAGCATCCGGGTAACCTGTATGGCGCCGGCGTCTTTTCCGAGCCACCCGATCCGTCTTGCAAAATCCAGCGCAGTCTTACGCTGTGCGGCCTCTGTTTTGACGCTGCGTGTTGTTTTCAAGGTTGTTGCGCCAACAGCGCTCATACTGATCGCGCCGCTCTCCATGTTGCGCTTGACAATGGCAAAGGCGCCTGCCAGTTGCGGGTCACGGAGCTGTTCAACCTTGTCCTTGATAACCAGAAGGCGTTTGAATTCCACCGGATCGCCGGGAGGTATCAGACGTACCCGCCAGAGCTTGAGCGGGATCAAGTCGGGCCTCCAAATGATCATGGGCGGTTCGGTCTGTGTGCCGCCGGAGTAGAGAATGTGCAGATAGCCTTTGCCGGAGGTGTTGCGCTTATTGGTGAAAGTCGTGTCATAGAGCGGCGTGTTGGCAATGTTGGAACCGCCCCGCGTAATGCACAGCGGCTTCACGCTGGCGCTGCCGAGACCCAGAATGAACGATTCAGCCACCGAGCGCCCCTCGTTGTTGAACTTGTTCCAGATGGAATTGACGTTGCCTTCATGACAATATGCAAGTGTCGACACGCCGCAGGCCATCCTCAGATCGTCGCCGATGACAGGTCCCCAGCGATCAAACACGTTGCGCATCGCTGCGGAATCCGCAGAGCCGTCAAAGTTCTGGGGCTCGGAATAGTCACAGTCGCTGCCGCTACAGACCCACGGCCCATGGGCAAAGGTTTCGCAGGAGCATTGCCAGAAGTAGCGCAACTGGCCGTTGCCGAGGATATTGCCGAGAAGCATGTCGGTCTGATGGCCGTTGTCACCCAACGTGTTCCAGGTAGTCGGATTGCCGTGTCCCGCATAGAAAAACAGCATCGGCTTGTCGATACCTTTTCCGGCATCGGTGTCGCTGCCGGTAGCAAGATGGGACTTATCGTAGTAGTACTTTGCTGTGTTGGTCAGCCCGACGTGAATGTGGTTCTTGGTCCAACCGACCGGAGCGCAATTGGCGGCGGTAGTGCTGCCGGCCATGTCCTTGCAAAACAGGAATTCGTTGGCGGTATCGATATGCCAATCGGTGTTGCCATGGGCTGCCTTGGCGCTATTCGCGGGTGGATCGCAATAGACCTCGAAGTCCGCGTGCGCTGATTCAAGTGGATTCGGCGACAGGATTTTGATCGCCTGCCACCCTTTAAAGTTTGGCAGCGCCGCCCCGCCGAGGGTCCAGGTCGTTGAAACCGCCTTGCTACCGGCGGCAAGGAACTTGAGCTTCTTGGTGATGGTGTCCGTGGCGCCGTCGCTGCGGGTGAAGATGTAACTTACGATACCCGGCGCGTTCACCGTTATCGTGCCCTTGAATACGACCTTGGCCGGGCAATCGCCCGAATAGACCTTCTTTGCCGGGCTCAGGGTGGCCTTGGTCACCGCCGCCATAGCGCCCTGCCCCGTGACCACGAGCATTATGATCGCGATCATGGCCCCCAAGGCTGCTTTTCCTAAACTTCCGTACTGCCTCTGATTGATTCGACTCATACTGTGTCCTCCTTTGTTGAGATCTGCCGTTAGAAGGATAGCAGAGATTGCAGCGGCGTCAACTAAATGCCCCTAAATTCTCTAATGTTACGTGGAAACCTTCAGATTTCATGATCCCGCAGGAAAACGGCTTGGCACTTTTATTCTCAGATTTTCGTAGGCCGGATGCGCTACGCTTCATCCGGCCTACATAAGCTCAAATTAATGATGTTGTGCAGTACGCAAGGGCCAAGTTCATTTATTGAACGCACTGATTCGTTAAGGTTCTGAAAGATGTGTTTTCTGGACAAGTTAGCAACTTGGAAGCCCAGAGCTAGCGTCACCATCCGCCATCCCGAAACACTGCCGGCATTCGAATCGAACGGATTGGGCATGTTTGCGGATGACGAAATACGTTTCACACTCGGCGCTGCGGTAAGACTGCGCACTGCCCTCAAGGCGGCGGGCATCAATGCCGATCTGTTCAGAGAAAAACTGGATGATGCTATAGCAACTGCCATGTTCAAGTAAGCCGCTATCGCGGCAGTAAAAAACCTATTTTCCCCCGCAGTACCCTCCGTTTGAAATAACTGCTTTCATACCAGCCGGTCAGTCACGTA
>JBAYZR010000153.1:0-8360 GCA_041672425.1 Pedobacter sp.
GTGCGGGAATTTCTCGGAGTCGAGCCGGGGAGCGTCTCGCCGGTGCCGCAGAGGGATGACGTAGCTGTTTTCATCGATGATGATGTGTTGACGATTCTGCCGACCATCTATTGCGGTATTGGCCGTTCTGACCGGACAATGGAGATGACTCCAGATGATCTCGTGAAGCTGACCAGTGGGCAAATCGGCGGGTTTTCAAGGAAATGACAGGAAGTATCATCGTACTCTGATAATATTCCTGTAGCTTTATAGAAGGTATATGCATGGATATACAACTCGTAGTTATTTGCATTCTTACATTCATTATTCACCTGATCGGCACGTTAGCCTACTCGGTTAGAATAGCCGGGGTGCGGACCCGCCGGATCGCAGTTTCATTTGCTCTGTTCAACATTCTCGTGCTTGTATCACGCACCTCAAACTCTTTCCAAGTACCTTTTCTGGCGAAAAGAATTGAAGAAAACCTATCTCATGGCGTCTCTCAGGGTATGCTTGCCGATTTCCGCTGGCTGCTCCTGTCTGCAACTTTAGCGACGATTGTTGGTGCTTTCCTGATCCCAACATTCCAGCGCATCTTCAGTCGAGCCGTCCTCCACTTCCAAGCCCATAGATCAATACCACGCCTGCTTCTCCACGGTTTATTTAAAGGTGGCCTGGCACACATTACGGACTCAGCAAGCCTGCCAGCCTCGGGTAACGTAACACAGATAAGATTGGGTAACGGTATTTCTGCCGGAATCATCACAATGAATGTTGTTGCAGTCGCTTTATGGACCATCGGAGTTTTTGCGTCTCTCTATGCGGGGTACCTGAATCCGGATGTCCGGGTAACTTCCAGTACATTGTCTTCAATCGTCAATGGCGTGGCCACAATCATGATGTTCGTATTCATCGATCCGCACATGTCAGTGATGACAGACGATGTCGTTGAAGGAAAAGTGACTGAGCCACAGTTTAGAAAGGCCATTGTTTGGCTTGTTGGTAGCCGCTTGGTTGGAACTGTCCTGGCACAATTTCTTTTAGTCCCGGCCGCTGGTGCAATCGCTTATATCGCTGAAATTGTCTGATATCTCCACTGGACAGAACTTCCAGGCCATTGGCAAATTGTTGGACCGATAAATACCAAAAAAATCCAGGGACAGGAAATGAAACAAAATACCAAGGTTACAGTACGGGAAGCGAGCGGTGACGATGCCGTTGCAGTAGCGACACTTTATCGATCCTTCGCATCAAGTCCCCATATTAATGTCCGGGAAGATCGCCTGGAAGCCATCGCCACTGATCCGAACAACTTCATCTTCGTCTGCGAAGTTGATGGAGTCGTTTGCGGCACAGCTTTTCTGACTCTCTGCCTGGATGCCATGTTCGGAAATCAACCTTACGGGGTGCTTGAAAACGTGGTCGTAGATGAGGCATGGCGTGGCGAAGGGATCGGCCGTCGACTGTTTGTGCATTTGGAGGAGCTGTGCCGGGTTCGCGACTGTTCGAAGATCATGCTGCTGAGTACGGCAACGAGAGAACCGGCCCATCGTTTTTTGAACAGCAAGGGTTTTCAGCGGCGAATAAGCTCGGTTTTGTCAAATATCGCCGCCAGTTCCGGCAATTATAATGAAAGTACTCTCCGGGACATTCTTTTCAGCTTCCGACACCAAGATCATTTCCCCTCCGCCAGGCATTGGTCTCCCGACTGAAATCATGCGTAAGTTGAAGGGATTCAAGACTGGTGAAGTTTTGGAATCAGAGGGGTCAATGAGCAATGGCCTGGTCGGGTCAAGTGATAAGGACTACCTGTTGAGAATCAACAGTCTCAGCTTGGGAAAACTGGAGTTCAACAACGTTCCTTGTGCTTCATCCGGGACCCGTGAAACTTTGATAGGGCAAAAAGCACTATCGCATTTCCTGTTTACTCTTGACTACCCCGCTGGGGAAATGCTCCTGAAGAGATCTGAAAATGACAAATACGAGACAAATGTGTTTAGTTGGGGCTTGGCGTCGAAGAGAGACAAAGGCAGGGTGATCGTGAAGGGGCTGCTCAAAGGATGTCCCGCCGCCAGAAGCGGAATCAAGTTGGGCGATGAGGTCTTTACAGTTAACTCTATGGACGTGAGTCAACTATCCATGCTTGACCTCATGGCTCTCTCTTTGGATGACAGTATTGACCGGGTAGAGCTTGTTTATTCAGGGGATTGCGACAGAAAGATGGTTGTACTGAAGAAGGAAATGCTGTTGCCCGGGACAGAGTGAGTCCCGTCCATAGAAGGTAAAGGCCAAATTTCATCAACGCCATAGAGGCTGTTGCCCATGATACCCGCACACGGAAAACCTTCGCAAGTTTCAGGTCACCATGGTTTTTTCTGGAGACGGCAGACGCATATGGAGCGTTATTTATGGGAGCGGGCTTCAAGGTCCCCTTTGCCAGGATAGAGAAACTGGAGACGATCCACACCGCTGAGGAGATCATGACCATCTTCGAATCCGGCGCCGCCGCAGGCTATCTCAACCAGGCGTTCTATGAAACCCGGATCGATGAAAAGTACTGTGAGAACTTCCGAAATATCGTAAAGGAATCCTTTGCCAGTCAGGTTAGCGAGAGAGGCATGGTGGATCTAGTCTTCAAAAGGATTTATCTGGTGGCGGTGAAGGCTTGATGCAGCCATCATATTTCCGGGAACCTTTTCGTATCGCCTGCGTATCACTGTTCATGGAATAACGCGGTGGAGTCCAAATGAACGACAATGCCATAATCAGGCTTATCCAGAAGGGCGATGTTGAAGCCTTTGCCCAAATCGTCCAAAAATACCACAAAAACTTGCTGGCCTTTATCTATCGGTTTGTGCGGGATCCGCATCTGACTGAAGATATCGGCCAGGAAGTGTTCCTGGATGTTTATAAATCGTTGTCGAAATTCGATCCGGAGATGGGGACACCCTTTTCCGCCTGGATGTATATCAGTGCTCGCAATCGCTGCATCAGTGAACTGCGGAAACGTGGACGGACCGAGAGCGTGCCGCTGGAGGATTACCATATAATCACCGACGGCGTGGAGGCTGCCGATGAAGCTTTAATAAGGCAGGAAGGGCTGGATGCTTTGGCAGCCTCACTGGAACAACTCCCGGAACCGTTCCGGACAACAGTGGTCAAGAGTCTACAGGGATCTTCATTGAATGAAATTGCCAGTCAATGCGGCATCCCGCAGGCCACGGTGAAGACCCGGCTGTTTCGGGCTAAAGAGAAGATGAAACAGCTTATGAAAGAATACGTAGGAGGTGTCTGTCATGAACCAAGAATATAAGCCGTCTCCGGATTTCGTCTCGAAGGTCATGGAGCAGGTACACGCGTATGAGGCGTCGCGTACCTCATTCATGGAGTGGTTCAATAATCATCCGTTTATACGTTATGCCTTGGCCGGTGGCGGGACTCTGTTCGGGATCTTCAAGGCTATGCCGGTTTTCTGAAAATAGTTCGGAAAGGATTGAATGACGTGGTAAATAAAGTTGATACATCGGTTAAGCAAGCTGAAGTCCAGCTAAAGTCTAAAATCAGGGAGTATGTCGAATCGATTCTATGGGCTGTTGTCTTGGCTCTTGTAATCAGGACGTGCGTTATCCAGTCGTTCAAAATCCCCTCCGGTTCCATGGAGGATACGCTGGTGATCGGTGACTGCCTGCTGGTAAACAAGTTCATATATGGCATCAAGGTGCCCTTCACCGATCTGCGTTTAACTAGCCTTCGCGACCCACAACGGGGAGACGTTGTCGTCTTCAAATACCCTGAAGATCGCTCAAAGGATTTTATAAAGCGTTTGATCGGAGTGCCGGGCGATGAAATCATGGTTCGGAACAAGCGTGTCTATGTCAACGGTACCCTCTATCAAAATCCCCATGAAGTTCATAAGGACGCCAAAGTCCTGCCGCAGGAAGTGGCCCAACGTGATAATTTCGGACCGGTTCGTGTTCCTGCAAATTCTTATTTCATGATGGGCGACAACCGGGACAACTCCTATGACAGCCGTTTTTGGGGCTTTGTGCCTAAAGCGGATCTGGTTGGTATGGCGTTCATCAAGTATTGGTCGTGGGACCAGAGTCGATGGCTGCCACGCTGGCAGAGAATCGGCAAGTTAATTGAGTGAGCGTAATGCCGAGAATCCTGGAGCTTTTCTCAGCCTGGGGGCCGGTTCGCCTGAGAGTATAAGATTCTGGGTATTCACCCTTATTGTTGGACTGATTCTGGCGGGCCTGCTCGTTTATCTGCTGACCTCCAAAAACAATTCCAGAGCCCGAATCATTTCCCTTTCCCTGGTGCTCGGAGGCGGTATTGGAAACTTGATTGATCGTGTCTTCAACGAAGGTCGCGTTATCGACTTCATGAATATCGGTATTGGCTCATTGCGTAGCGGTGTCTTTAATGTTGCCGATATTGCGATTTCATGTGGTGTTGTCTGGCTCTGCGTCAACTCCTTGAGGGTCTGTAAGGAATAAATTATTGTCCTCAGTACGGTGGCGGCCCTTGCGATTCCTGTATTCTGTGTCACAGCCTCCCGTTCAGGGCAGGCTGTTCACTGCTCAATTGAAAACTGTTGTCAAATCGTAAGTGAAACGGAAGGCGGAAAGATGGCCAAAATACTCATTATCTACTCGACCACCGATGGCCAGACCAAAAAGATCAGCATCCGGCTGCAAAAGGTGATTGAACAACAGGGGCATAAAGTTACGCTGTGTTCCATCACGGAATGTTCCAGCCTTGATCTGCGGTCATTCGACAAGATCGTATTCGGCGCCAGCATCCGCTATGGCAAACACAGCCCGCTGGTGACCGATTTCATCAACAGGAACAAAGAGCTTCTCGACAGCAAACCCAACGCATTTTTCTCGGTGAACGTGGTGGCTCGCAAACCGGAGAAAAGCCGACCGGAAGCCAATCCCTATCTGCAGAAATTCCTGAGGCGGATATCCTGGAGCCCAAAGGAGCTGGCGGTCTTTGCCGGCAGGATCGATTATCCGAGTTACCGCTTCTTCGACCGGCTGATGATTCGATTGATCATGTGGATGACCAAGGGCCCGACCGATCCGAAAGCCGTGGTGGAATTTACCGACTGGCAACAGGTGGAGGAGTTCGGGAGGGGGATCAGCAAGATGTAACGGCCAGGAGGCAAAAGCTTTATTTCGGATGAGTAACCAAAGGGCTATGCAGGAGGAGATAGAATGGCAGTCTACGCAGTCATCGATGTTACCGTAAAAAACCAGGAAAAGCTTAAGGACTATGTAGCCGGCCACCTTCCGTCGATTGCTCAATACGGCGGCAAAATTCTCTGTCGCGGTTTCGATCCGGCTGTGGTGACTGGCTGTTGGACGCCCCAGTTGCTGGTGATCCATGAATGGCCGAGCAGGGAACACTTCCAACTCTGGTACGATTCCAATGAGTATCGCCCATGGAAAGAGTTGCGGGAAGAGGCCTGTGATATGAGCATGCTGCTGGTGGAAGACACCCCATGACTCCGGGTGCGGAGAAATTCAAGGGGTTCAGACCTGAGTCTCTTAGCTTTCTGCGCGAACTCAAGGCCAATAATAGCAAAAGCTGGTTCGAGGTGCACCGCAGCGATTATGAGAAATTTATGCTGACACCGCTACGCGCCCTGACAACTGAGTTGACACCGATGATGCTCTCGATCGACCAGGATCTGGTCACCTCGCCGGCGCGGGTGATCTCCCGCATCCATCGCGACACCCGCTTTTCACGCGACAAATCCCCCTACAAGAGCAACCTCTGGCTTACCTTCAAGCGACCGTTATCGGACTGGCAAGACGCCCCGGCCTTTTTTTTCGAGCTCGGCGCGGATAGCTGGCGCTACGGCATGGGGTTTTACGCCGCATCCAGGGAGACTATGGACAGGCTGCGGCAGCTGATCGAGCGGAAACCTGCCGAATTCGAGCGGATGATCGCCTTCCTGGCTGATCAGGATCGATTCGCGGTCGAGGGTGAACAGTACAAAAGGCTGATCAACCCGGCAGTCTCAGAGCATCTGCGTCCCTGGCACCAGCGCAAGAGCATCTATCTGATCTGCAATCGGTTGAGTGACAGGCAGCTTTTCGATAAGGAACTTTTGCGAGAACTGATCACCGGTTTCAGTCTGCTCGCCCCGTTTTACCACTGGCTCTGGCGATTGAAGGTTGCCGAGAGATAATCAGGTATTTTCGATACGTAAAACCGCAAGCACGGGATAGCGGCACCAATCGAATGATGTTACGGTGCAGTCGTTCGGCAAGGAGGAATCATAGTGCGCGCCAGTACCACCAGCTATCAGGAACGTCTGAACCGGGTTCTGCTCCACATCAATCAAAATCTGAACGAACCGCTTACCATCGTTCGGTTGGCCGAGGTGGCCTGCCTCTCCCCGTTTCACTTCCACCGCATCTTCAGTGCTCATGTGGGAGAGACCGTTACAGGACATGTGCGCCGGTTGCGCTTGGAGCGGGCCGCCGCGCGAATCGCTTTCACCGATGACAGCATCACGGATACGGCTCTAGGGGTGGGGTACGAGACACCAGCGGCGTTTGCCCGTGCCTTTCGCGAACGGTTCGCCATGAGTCCCAGCGAGTTCCGTGGGCAGCAACGCACAACGGTTCCCGCCTTTACCAAAACTTCAATTGAAAGGGAGATAATTGTGATGAAACCAGAGATGAGGGAATTTCCGGAAACCGACTTACTGTTCGTCAAGAAAACGGGAGCGTACAGTGACGCCGCCTCCGTCGCTTGAGGGGTGCTCATGGGCTTTGCCTACAAGGCCTAACCCCAACATTCTTGCTAAAAGTGCAAAGGATTATCTTTGTCTACTTCTAACTAACTTATATGGGTAGAGTAGGGAACAGGTTTTACCCTGCCCCCCCTCATCAAACCGTGCATGCGGTTCTCCCGCACACGGCTTTCCGATGTTCTTCACTGTGAGGCATGCGCTTTCATCCAGCCAGCTGACGTTGGCACTTTATACAGGCCATACTTCGCATATAATGACCCACGTGGAAACTTGACATACCCTGACTTCATACTTCCAATCTTATGACGTTTGCGCAGATGCGTGATCAGCCGTTGTTCAACATGGCGCTTGATCTTTGCCAGTGTACGGCTGCAATTGCGATAGTGAAAGTAGCCTACCCAACCTCTGACGGTGGCGTTAACTTCATTCACCAACCACTCAAGCGGCATGACCGTCCGCTCTCTTCGAGTGAGCTCTGTTACCCGGTCTGTGATGGTCTGCAGGGATTTCTTCGAGGGCTCGACATGGGGATACAGCTTCCCTGTTTTGCCTTCACCCATATAAATTGAGAATCCGAGGAAGTCAAACCGATCCCGATGAGCGTTGACCGTTTTAGTCTTAGTCTCATTGAGGGATAGTTTCAGCCGATCCAAGATTTGCCGCAACGTTGTCATTGCTCTGTCAGATTTACCACGTTTGCAGAGTATGACCGTATCGTCCGCATATCTGATGATGCGGGCACCCAATCGCTCCTTCAGGTTATTCCGCTCCCAAATCCTATCCAGTATGTGCAGGTAAAGATTTGATAATAATGGCGAAATGACCCCGCCTTGGGGTGTTCCTTTCCGGCTACCCTTACCGCCACCAACATTCCTTTTCGTACCATCCTTGTCCTGTTCCATGATCGGTGCTTTAAGCCACATCTGTATAAGGTGAAGAATTTCACCGTCGCAGATACGCTCAGCAACCGTTGCCATGAGATTGGCATGTGGAATGGTGTCGAAATACTTGGAAATATCGGCATCAATGACTTCGTTATGACCTTGAAACATGGCGTCCACTACATCATCGATTGCGTTATGGGCTGACTTCTTTGGCCTGAATCCATATGAGGTGTCACAAAAGTCTGCCTCGAAAGTCGGTTCAATGACCAGTTTTGCGGCCATTTGAACCACCCTGTCCCGGATGGTCGGGACGGTTATCGCAAACTACACCGTATGACCATCAGCCTTCGGGATGGGTTGAAATCACTCACCCTTAAAGACAGACCTTTCAAAAGAGATGGCATCTAAAGAAACCGTCCATAGTCGTTATAAAGACCTAACACATGTTGAGATGGCCTTTCGCACCAGTAAAACAGTAGAACTGGAAGTGCGTCCAATAAATGTGCGTCTTGAATCCCGTACGCGGGGTCATGTCTTTGTGGTTATGCTGGCGTACAAAATAGTCCAGGAACTTGCAAAAAGGTGGCGTGCCATAGACCTCACCGTGGAAGAGGGAATAAAGGAGCTATCAACACTTTGCGCGATTGAAATCGCAATGAATGGATATGGAAAAGTAAACCAGATACCAGAACCACAGGCATCGATTAAAAAATTACTAAAGGCAG